>NSIA01000165.1 GCA_002737585.1 Planctomycetaceae bacterium
GGCCGCGTGAACTACGACCATTGATGCAGGCGTGAGTAGGTGACGCCGCAGAAACACCAGCCGATGACGGGCTTCTCGCTAGCCGCTCACTCGCTTGTCACCAGCTTGTCACATGTCACCAGCTTGTCACATGTCACCAGCTTGTCACATGTCACCAGCTTGTCACATGGACCGCATATCCACGCGTTCAGTGATGCGCTGATCGGCGTCGGGTGCCATCCGTCGCGGGGTGCTGGCATCAAGTCGAGCCGGCATTCCCTGTGGCCAGAGCGCGCTGGCCACTTCAAGCACCGCGCGTGCCACGCTTTCCGGTGCAACCGAACCGTCTGGGCAGAAGTAGTCGTAATCAGCCCATGACAGTGTCAGTGAAACGCCCGCGAGCGAGCCGTCTGCACGAATGTCCTGCACATCGAAGCGCCACCCCGTGGGTTCTTCGCGTTCGGAGATGATCTCAAAGGTGCCAGGCATGGCGGACGATGCTATCTGCGGCGCAGCACGATGATCTCCCCACCGCCAGCATCGATCCACCCCGGGAATCGGGCTTCCTCCACAAATCCCGCGGCCCGCAGTTGTTCCGCGGCAGCAGTCAGTGTGCGTGGATAAAGAAGCACAGCCCACGCAGCAGCCGGGTCACGCAGATGTTGCTCAAGTGCGGATCCATACGGACCGCTTCCGGGCATATCAACACGCAGCGGCACGGCATACCACTGATGCACATCGTCAGGAAGCCCAACAGCGAACGCGCCCTCGGTGGGCGATCGGTGGCTGGCGACATACATGACCGCCTCGCGAATCTGCTGGCGCGGGCCGAGTGTTGCCAGTGATGCGATCCAGGCGCTGGCGACGACCAATGCCACCATTCGCGCAGCGATCGGCTTTCGATCATTGATTTCCAACAGTCCAGCCGCTAACAACAGGGCGATACCGGGAATGGTGAATGCCAGGAAGCGTGCGTACAGCCAACTGCCAAGAAAGAGTGGGAACGCCAGCGCTACAACGGCGCCCCCCAACGAAAGTAGGAGGGCAGTGCGCAACCGAGCATCACGCGTTGCCGCTGCGATTCCAGCAAGTACCAAGGGTAGCGCCGTCAGCGAAGCCCACGCATTCCATGAGCCGCCGATGGACAGAAGCATCATCAACCCTTCGATACCAAGCAGCGTTGGCTCATTGCCATCGAGCGCACGGAACTCATTTCGAATGGCAAACATGGCAGGAAGAATTGGCGCGTAGATCAACAGCGTGAGCAGCGCGGCCATGCCGATCGCCATCAGACCAGCACGCGCGGCCTTGGGCGGCGTTCCGCCGGGCGTGGATGGCGCGCCGCGCAGTAGCACCACCACGCACCACGCCGCATGAAATGCTGGAACACACATCGTTACCAAATGCGCCCAGATTCCCAGGGCACACGCCGCGGCGTAGATCAGCCACGCGGTCCGTGTTGGGCTGCGGAGCGCGCGTAGAAATGCAGCCGTCATCAGTGCGGAGAAGAGCGTCATCAACGAATACCCGCGAGCCTCGGTGGCGGGTAGAACCGCGATCGGCATGAGCGCGGTCATGAACGCAGCCGTCACCGCGAGACGTACGCCCTGAGCATCGCGCCCCAGGGCGATCATGGCCAGCCACGCTACGGCGAGCACGGCGCCAAGTCCCACAAGGAAACTCGGTAGTCGCACGGTGACTTCATCGACTCCAAGCGCCGCACCCGATCCCCACGCGAGTAATGAATGCAGCACGTGGTTCGACTGCGTGTAGTAGGTGGACACCGCGCCCCATGGCCCGTTGATTGAGTACCCAAGGAATGCGGCGATTTCGTCGTACCACAGACCGTCGGTCAGAAACGGCGCGCGCACTGCGGCTGCCAGAAGCACCGCCGCGGTTATGGCTATGACAAACCGACGCGAAATTATTTCTGCAGGCGCGTCAGGCATAGTGCGGCCTCATCGCGTAGTTCCCATCGATTCTGCTTCTTCAATTGACGCTGGCTCGGGTACATCAAAACTACCTGCCGATGGGCGCAATGACAATGTCTGCATAGCAATCGGCACGGCGTGCGCCACTTCTTCCCGCACCGTGGTGCACGCAAAGAATGCCAAGGCCCGGCATCCAGCGCTCATGGCAAAGATGGCGACGTACGCGCCGCCCATCATGCCGACGGCTTCCAGCGATCCCATGCCAGTCAGCGCGATTGAACCAATCATGCTGCCGGCTGCAGCGGCAAAGCTATTGAAGAGCATGAAGAGCGCCAACATGCTGGTGCGTTCTTCTTCGCGGATTGATTCGAGTGCCAAGAAGAAGAAACCTAACTCATACGCGCCGAACATGGCGCCGGTGAGCGCTTGCAAACCCAGTAAGTACCAGAATGAATCATTCACCAGCCACAACGCGCTGAGCGGCACAATTCCTAATGCGCCCCATACGAAGAGTCTTCGCGCGCCGTGCTTCTGTGCAATGCGCCCCCACAGTGGAGCGGTCATGCTCTTTGCTGCAAAGCTTGCGGCGATCATTGCCAACACAGCGGCGTCGCTCAAGCCAAGTTGTCGGCTCATATACGGGGTGTAGAACGGCTGCGCAATCTGCACGGCGACGGTCATCAACACCACTGCGCCGAGGAGTCGCCCATCCGCGCCACCGCGAACGCGCTGCGCGAAATCGATCCAGCCAACCCGGCGATGATTCTTGAGATTGAGTCCGGGCGCTTCGCCTTGGCGGTTGAGAAACAGCACGCTCCACAAGCGGCACAGGCCAGCAAGACCAAACACAGTGGCGAAGGCAGCCATCAATCCCAGGTCGATACCCATGTCAATACCTAACAACCGCTGCGCACGACCAGGGTCACCAAGCATCAGCACCAGTCCGCCCACCAGCAACGATCCCATGATGGAGATTTGGTAGATGCGTGACCGCCACCCGAAGTACCGCACGCGAATCCGTCGTGGGAAGAGTGCACCAACCCACGTGTTCCACGCGGGTGCTGCCCCTAAATTCACTGCCCAGTAAATGCTTGCCACTGCAAAGAGCATCCAAGTTGGCATGACCCCCAGCATGGCCGCCACCACCATCGGAATGAAACTCACGCATTGGATGGTGGCGCACAACATGATCCAGCGGCGCGGCGATCCCATGCGTTCGATGCCCCATGGCGCACACGTTTGCAGCACCGCGCCCACCAACTGTGGCACGGTGGAGACCAGGCCGGCAACGGCGTCGCCCTTTCCGAGCGCGAGTGCAAAGAGTGGAAAGTTCGTTTCGCCCAGTCCAACCATGAACGCATGGGTGACACCATCCCCCGTGCAGTTGCGGAGGTCAGATCGAATGGTGCGATGGTCGTGTGCGCGAACGCGTCCCGTCACGGTTTCGCGCCGGTACCAGGTGTCGTTGCAGGCGGGGGCGTGCTGCCTTTCGTACCGCTTCCGCCTGGTCCAGTGGGTGCGCCGCCTGACGGACTGAATGAGCCGCCGCCCGCACCCGTGCCTGCGCCGCCGCGTCCACCAGCGCCGCCGGTGGTTCCAGTGCTGCCGCCGCCCGCTGAGCCGGTGACGGTGGATGTTCCAAAGCCAGTGACCTTGGACACGCCGATCGGAGCAGTCATATCAACGTATCGACCACCCGTGCGCTTCGGTGCTTCCGCGGGCAGGGATCCGTATCCAGCCACCTGCCGCTGCACGTAGTCCGGCGCGCGGACGATGATCGAACCGTCGTAGTAACGAATGGATGCAACGCTGTCGTCCAGCCACACATCGGGCTCGACCAGCGACTTGATGAGTTCGATGAGTTGGTCGGCCTTCTCTTCAGGAGCTCGGCGCGCTGGTGATTCGCCGGGCGTACCGAACGGAACGCCGCCGCCGCCGCCTCCACCACCGCCGCTTCCGCCGCCACCACCACCGCCGCCGAATCCGCCACCGCCTCCACCACCGCCGCCGCCACCACCACCGCCGCCAGTTTGCACTGATTGGCTCAGGTTGAACTCGGGTGCATTGTCAAAGTTTGGGGCTTCGAACAGCAGGTCTCGAATCGGATAGATGCGGGTCTCTTGCGAGCCGCGCGCATTGAGTCGCGACTTCGTTCCCACTTCCAGGTAGCCCTGGCGCAGTTGCCACGTGGCGGGCTCGGTGGTCGACATGTCAATCATGCGTTCGAGGACCACGAGCGCTTGCGCGCTGTTCATCTCAAACGTCAGGCGAGCTTCGGGATCGAGTCCGTCGCCCGCGCCTGGATCATCAGACCAGCGCACCACCATTTCCACGCCGATCAGTTGTTTGAAATAAGCAAACGCTTCCTTCGCCTTGGTGTCTTCAAACTTCACACTGATGCTGGTGGTCAGCAGCGCACGAAGGATCGGTCCCTTGGCAGTTGCCTGTTTGGTGGCGCGCTGCTCAAGCACGGTATTGATGCGCTCCGAGAGATTCTGACCGGAAGCAGGAGCGACCGCCACAAGTGTGGCGAGCCCAAGCACGGCACTGAGAGTGGTCTGAATGCGCATCATGAAGATCTCCAAGCGAGGACCGCGACCGCGGAGTCGTCCGCGCCGGGTAAGTGTACGGTTGCAGTTGCGGTTTCCGATCCGAGAATCGCCACGGATCTGTAGCGATGCGGCTTGATTGGCTCAAAATGCACTCATTTCCCACGAACGGGATCAGCCGGCAACGCCAAACGCGCCAAGGCACGCTCAGACTCCGTAAGCGCCAAGATGGCGAATGCCTGCGCCGCCGCTGGTTGCGAAGCGTCCGCCGGCGAAGCGAGCACGCCCCCGCGAGCGCGTTCCGGTGCGGGCGCGCAGTAGGCGATCGTTAGTGGAGCCTGCAATTGCTGCACAAACCGAATGGCCAGTGCGAGTGTGTTGCTGTCTTCCGCATCGCGTGCTGGCGATCGTGTGGCGGGAAGTCCAGCGACCATTGCCATGAAGAATTGTGGCCGCGTGGACTGCGCAGAAATTCGCCCGGCGCTTGAGCCGGACATCGGATACGCGCCCGGCATATCAAGGAGCGAAGTGGGGCGATCGGAACTGTCGGCTTGCACTTGCGTTCCAAGAAGGACCGTTCGCGCGGCTTCAAGTGTGCTTCGATGAGCGGTCATGCGCTGTTCCCATGTGTCGGGCGCGCAACGAGCTTCTGCATCGATGAGAAAGGGTGCCACGATCGGAAGTTCTGCGGGGTCGATCGATTTCCACGCGGCATCCAACGCAGCGATGAGGTCCTTTTCTGGAACGACGGGAGTCCGCATTGCATGAAGTGCTGCAGCGGCATCAAGCACAGCGGCTTGCACGTGCGGGCGCAACGTAGCAAGGGTGGCAGGTGCCAGCAGGCGGCCGAGTGCGGTGGTCATTGATGCTGCAAATGGCGCATCGATCGTGGCGTTGCTGCCAGCAAGTTCAGCCATCGCAAGTGTTGCGTAGGCAACCGCGGCCGGCTCTGCAGCGGGGTCCGACTCGGAGTTGTCGTGCTCCATCAATGCGCGGAGCACGGCAATGGCAGCTGATTGAGCCTGATTTCGCAGTGTTTCCGGAAAGCTTGCGGTTGCTGCGGCGCGTGCAAGTGCCCACGCGCACAGCGCTTGCTCGGTAGCTCCTGCTGCGAACGGCTCATAGCGATCGGCGGCAATCACGTAGTCACCGCGCAACCCGGTGCGTGCCATTTGCGCGCCCGCATCGGCAGGAAGTCCTTCGGCAGCGGGAGCGGTTTCAAGTTGTGCGGCTAGGCGCGCGATGATTGATGCGCATGCAGTGACTGCGTCCGCACGTGATGCAGGCGCGGTAGAAATGGCAGGTAGCACGCGCGCGAGCGTGAACGGGCTACTGGCTGGATCATGTTGCGCTAGGCGAATGGACCGTGATGCGTACATCGCGGTGTTTCCACCAAGCGCTTGCAGATCAGGAAGATCTCGTGGCGGTAGACCAAGTTCAGTGACCATGGCGAGCACCGCGCGCGAGACGGGCGAGGCCATACGCCGCGCCAAGAGTTGCGATGCTGGTTCATAGGCCGTGCGCGTAGCGTCGGTGAGTTGCAGGCCGCACTCGCCGGGCTCAATGCTGCGCGCAACTTCCTCAAAGGTGCGACCGATCAACGGTTCGCGTGCACCTGCAAGTTCAAGTTCAAGCGTGACGAGTGTCCCGATGGAATCATTCTCGTTTGCAGTGGTTGGCTGCGACGTGCGCCGCGCACGCGCCGCATCAAGCGCGGAGCGCAGGGCGCGGTCCACAATGCCGGTCTTGTTGGTATCGCCTGCATCGTGCCCAATTCCAACGATGCGTCCACGCATACGCAGCACCACGGCCGCGCTGTGGACGTCGGCAGGCGTGGCGACGGCAGCCCCGGTACCGCCAGCATCCAGCCACGCGCGGGCGGCAAAGAAGGTGGACACCGCATTGGCGGGGTCCGGCAGCGTGTTCTGACCGCTTTGGCACGCCCTTGCACCGGCAGAAACCCCCCGCGGAAGCCAGAAGCTTCCACAGATAAGTCCGAGAACCATGGTTTTGACTAGTAAGGACCGCATAATCATCGTGATTTCACAAGTTTACGCTCGTTTCATGCTCACAGGAGTGGACGAACCGGGGGTATTGGGCAAGACTCATATCGTAGCGCGGGGGGGTCAA
>NSIA01000166.1 GCA_002737585.1 Planctomycetaceae bacterium
ATGAAACACACATCCAAACAAACCCAGCATCTTGGCAACAGCCGGGCATTCACCATTGTTGAACTCATGGTCACCATCTCGATCATTGGTTTGTTGATTGGCATGTTGTTGCCCGGTCTTGGGATGGTGCGTGCCACAGCCCGCGCCACAAAGAGTCAATCAAACCTCCGGCAATGGGGAATAGGCGTCATTGCTTGGTCGGGAATGAACGAAGAGCGGCTCCCATGGGAAGGCTTAAAGGAGCCAAACGACATGGTTACTAATCTCGCCCAAGCGAATTACTGGGCCAATGCAATTCCACCCATGGTTGGGCAACGGACCTACAAAGAGATTTCTGAGCAAGCATTTGCAGAACAACGAAATGTTGAGATGAGTGGCGATGCAGAGTCAGTCTTCCTTGACCCATCAGCTAAGCCAGCATCAGAAGAACCATGGGGATTTGGCCTTCCTGGAGGAAATGGCGTTCGTCAGCAGTTCTATTTCAACTACGTGCCAAACAGCCAATTGAACAACACTATGTTGCGCGAAGGAAACCTGACCGACTTTTCTCCCAATAACACCATGCGCTTGGCGATGATCGGTTTCTCGGATAAGACGGTTCTCATGCTTGAGTTGCGAGCCAACCCCAACGAGCTTTCTTCCAATGACCCACACTTTGGGCGTGATCTCAAGCGTCACCGTACGGACTGGAAGCGGTTTGCGGCGCGTCACTTCAAGGGTGGGCACATGATGTTTGCCGATGGCCATGTCGGTTGGATGTTGAACGAGGAAGCAACGACAAACTCCCAAGGCAACCGTGACATTTTGTTCACAAGCGGCGACTGGAACACATCTAAGTTGATCTGGGATCCACTTGGTCCCGCGACAGACGAGTGACCAGCGAATCGGGGTGGTGCCCTGACGAACACCTCTTCAACAGCGCCACCACGCATCTACACGATGGCTGGTAGCAGACGATGGTGCCCAGATCTCAGGCGCAAGCTGCGCGCTATGTTGCCTTGGATGGCTTTGAAACCACCCGTCTTGCCGGGATCAACCAAGCCCATCACGGCCAACACAGACGGTATGTCTGGCACGAATTGACAGGTCTTTCCTTCGGGCGTCTCCCCATCTTGTCGGCAGCGACGCCCACCTCACTCAGCAATGTCCCTTACTCCTGCTGGACTCCGCTCAATTGCCATGGCAGCGATTGTTCGATATCCAGCAAAGTGAGCCACATCCTCAGGATCCTGGGCGCTCTTGCAAAGGCGCTCAAGTGCAACAGGATCGCTCGCCGCATTTGCAGCGAGCGAAACCAACGCGTCGGCAAGGTCGCGTGTTCCGCCACACGCACCACCACATTCCACGATGGCATCAAGAAGAACTAGGGCTGGTGAGTTGCCAAGAAGGATGCACAAGGGGACGCAGCAAGTCATTTAGGAAAAGTATTGCGCTTGCTGTTTTTTGGTCCGACCTTCACTTGCCACAACGATGTGGTTCCGCTGATTTCATTGCACATGACTACAAGCGGGCTGCCGTTTGGGCATTTATCTGCAGGCACAAACATAAGTCCCTCGGGACCAAGATCACCAACCACCAGGGCATTCTTCATGGCTAACCCAGCATCTTTATCAAGATTGAGCGGCGCATCTGTGTTTCGTTGGTTCACGTAATCGAGCAGCACTGGATGGGTGGGATCAGTGATGTCCCAGGTAACAATGCCACCAGGCCGCTCAAGCCCCGCGAACAAGAGGCGCCGACTATCCACGATGCCAGTGGTCAACCCCTCAGCCTCGGGCCCCTTGCTCTTGCTGCGTTGGTCTTGTGATGGATTTTTCCGGCTGTCGGCGTTAAATACCGCGGGCATTCGCTCAGCAACAATACGCTCGACGTCTGAGCCAGAGTCCCAAGCCTCAATAAGCTTGCCATCAACGAATTTCCAAACAGTAACCCCACGACCACCAAAGCACACCAGTCTGTCAGCGTCGCCATCGGCGTCAAGATCTGCCATTGGGCCGCACACATCAAGTCGCCCAAGGTGCTCTGGTTTCACGAGATCCTCCCAGCCCCACCCAGGGCTGTTAGAACCTTCCTTTGCAAATGCGCCATGATCGAGCGTCAGAGTGCCAACCTTCACCGAATCAACAAACATGGCACCTTCACGCTGCTCACCTTCGTTAGCGGTAGCTAGCCACTGCACACCACCCTGTTCCCACGCAACCACCGTATCTGGTTGGCGCAGGGCAAACACAGGCCATGGATTGATGCGAATACCACCATCCTTGTCACTTGGGTCAAGCGCGCTCTTTGAAAAGTCTTTCAGCCCAAGCCCAAACACACTAGTGATTCGTGCCGAAGGAAGATCTACAACCGCAAGGGCATTTGCTTCTTGCAAAGTGACAAACGCAGTCATTCCGTCGTTGCTAATCGCGATGTATTCAGGTTCTAGTTGCTGAGCCACGGTGTGATTTGGGACGAATAGGCAAGCACCCTGCTTTTTCAGGCTATCTGCTTGGGTATTGAACGCTCGAAAGTCCGCAGTGCGGATGGTTGCGGCCATCACGCCATTGCCGAGATCTATGACCGAAACAGTTCCTTCTGGATCAATATTGTTCTCCTCATCAACCTCACCCTCATTGGCAACCAATAGAGTTTTTCCATCCGGCGAAAAAACCACCATGTCCGGGTTTGCACCCACAGTCATCCGTCGTAACTCATGTCCAGCGTGATCAATAAAGACCACTTCACCGGGAACCGAACGAACCTTCGGCGCAACAGCAATGGCGATCAGATCCCCATGAATTGCAACCGAGTTTGTCCCGAGACAGGAAAACGACGATAATTTTAGGGGCTTTGCCGGGTTTGACACATCAATAAAATCCAAGCCAACCGCACCATTCAAAACAATCAATCGCTTGCGAGGGAAGTCATATGCGGCAACCTCGCTGCCACTTAGGTCAACAACACCCGATATTGATTGACCAAGGAATTCAAGATGAAATTCACTAGGTAGGGTTGACGCGCTGGTTCTGTCTGTCATTGGCTGGTCCGCCTGCATGGCAAGTGCGTGCGCTACGAGGACGGAAATAATCAGCGTTGTCAATGGACGACCTTCCTTGGAATTTAAATGATCCTGCTCACCACAAGTGCGATGCAATTGTTAGTTTAGGGGATTGCCATGGCTGTTCACTACATCACAACCACCGAAGATCCTGCGTGTTTGGGTGCATTCTGGATTTCAAGTACATCAGAGTCGATGCATCGCGGCGATCATGCAGCCCATTCCAGACAAGCGCTTCCAGATGGTGCGTTACTATGGCTGGTACTCCAACAAGATGCGCGGCCAGCGTAGGTAGCGTGCAGAGGAGGCACAGGAGGAGGCCGCGCGCGAGTCCGCGGCAACAGCAGAGCAGGGGTGTGGCGCCAAAGTAAGCGCGGCGATTGAAATCATCGAGCATCCTGCACTCAAACCGCGGCGCATTCCGTCGCGATCGTGGCGCGAGCGGATCAAGCATGATCATGAAAGTCTGGAAGGTCGATCCGCTTCTTTGTCCCTATGACTTCCCAGCGTCACCACGAAATGCGCCCCGTGTCACTGATCAACGACGCGCAAATCATCGAGCGCGAAGCACGCCACTACGGCTTTTGAATCCATCCCAGCCTTCACAAACTTGAGGGCGACGCGCTGCACGAAGGGGTGGCGCCGCTCGGCAAGCCAGACGTAGCCAAAGCCGCCCGAGCCCGGGGTTCCCAAGATGATGGTGTCCTCCGGAATCACATGGGAAGATACAAAGAGTGGCGCACATCATGGTCGCTCGAACACGATGCTCGCAACCGTCACATCATCCACGTAGGGCTTGCCTTGGGCGTGTCGCTCCAGCAGCGAAAGTAGACGCGAAACATCCTCATGGGTGTCCGAACTTCCCTCGAGTGCCGCGATGATCGGCTCGTAACCCATCATCACCCCTGCCGGGTTTGGCTGCTCCGAAATGCCGTCACTGAACATTACGATCCGGTCGCCGGCGGCGAGATTCACGGGGCCGCTCGTATACGGGAAGTCGATCACGGCGCCGAGTGGCGGGCCTCCGCCTTCGGGCTCTAGTTTTTCAACGCGACCACCGCGCACAAGCAATGCCATCGCGTGGCCGGCATCCACTGCGCAACATGTTCCATCGGGGGCGATCTCTAACGCGAAGACGGTGACGAATGCACCCGCCTTTGCTTCGAGCGCCGCGCCACCGCGTGCGATGTGCGTGCCAATGCACTGCATCACCCGCTCGAGCGGTGCGCCCTCGGCGATGGCGGCTTCGGCATAGGCAACGGTTGCGGCCATCACCATGCCCGCCGGTGCGCCTTTGCCTGCCACGTCGCCCAACAGGACCACCGAACCACGGTCCGGACGCTCGAACACCGCGAACAAATCACCACTGACTTGCAGTCCGGGTCGACTTGACATTGTCCAACGCACGCATCCTCGTGTGCCTTGCTTACTCGGCAGCAGTCGCGCCTGCGCGCGGTGGGCCTCGTCTAATTCAGCGGAAAGTTCGCGGCGCGCCAGTGACTCCAATCCCAATGATGCCAGGCGCGCCACCACATTGACGAACGGTGCCGCCGACGCGCGGCGTGCACCGCGCTCAGAGGTGTCGACCGCCAACACGCGACCTTTGCGGCCCAGTGGAATTGCGAGCGCCGCAGTTGTTCCTGCAGCCATCACGCTCTCTGCACCACTGAAACGCGCGTTGTCATCAAGACGCACCATCGCACCGGCGTCCAGCGCCTCGCCCAGCAACGTGCGGCTCACGGGCTTCGCAGCGTCTTCGCTGCTTGCAGCGGCCGCCGCGCGGATACCCCATGACGTCACGGTTCCAGCAATGCGACGTTCGGCTACCACCGCACGGCTGAAGTCGCCGATCATTACCAGTGCGTCCACCAACGCATGCTCGAGCCCGGCCTCGTCATCAGCGCCCGCAAGGCGCGCCGTCACATCAAGCAGTCCCGAAAGGCGCAATTCGGCGAGTGACTCCAAGGTCTGCTCGGGCACCGGGACCACACGCAAGTTGGCGCCGTCGACGATCGGTATGGTCGAGTCGTACGGCATAGCGTTCGCCGTCTGCTCGTCCGCGAGTTCTACGCGCAGCCGGTACGGGCCGATCGCCACGGTGGCCATATGCGGCATCGGCACCCATGTATCGATAGGCACCGCGCGACCGTCCAACAGCGTGCCCAATTGCCCGCAGTTGCGCATTTCTCAGCCACCGTCTCGGTCGCGTAGCTCAGCATGCCGACGGGATACAGAGAGGTCGGGCAGCACTACCTCGCACGCGGCGTCACGGCCGATCACGCGCACCGTGCCGTCTGCGGTGAACGAGACCGGCTTCAGCCAGCGCCCCTCGAACCGGAGGATGATCGAACGACCAATCACGCCCGCTCCCGAGGCATCATGGCGGGTCGCATGTTGTTTCCGAACATGAGGCAAGGATATCTAAATAGGTGCCGTTCACCAATGTCCCTATTTATCGTGGAAATTAGGGACAGTGGTGAACGGCACCTATTTCCTAGAATGGGGGGTCTATGACCACCCACGATCCCTTCAATGCGCGTACGACGCTGAAGACCGCTACCGGCGACCGCACCTACTACCGCCTCGATGCGCTCAAGGCGCTCGGGCCGATTGAACGCTTGCCGTATTCCATTCGCGTGTTGCTCGAAGCGTGCCTGCGCAATTGCGACGGCCGCATCGTCACCAAAGAACACGTGCAGAAGATCTGCAACTATGACCCGGCGAAGGTCGCCGAAGAAGAAATCCCGTTCATGCCCGGCCGCGTGGTGTTGCAGGATTTCACCGGCGTTCCATGCGTGGTGGACCTTGCTGCCATGCGCGACGCGATGAAGCGCCTTGGTGGCGACCCAAAGAAGGTGAACCCGCTGGTTCCGTGCGACCTGGTCATTGACCACAGTGTGCAGGTCGATGCGTTTGCAAGTGGCATGGCGTTGACCATTAACGGTGAACTGGAGTTTGACCGAAACAAGGAGCGCTACGAGTTCCTCAAGTGGGGCCAGAAGGCGCTCTCAAACTTCCGCGTGGTGCCGCCAGCCACTGGCATTGTGCATCAAGTGAACCTTGAATACCTGGCAAAAGTGGTCTGGGAACAGGACGGGGTTCTCTATCCGGACAGCCTTGTTGGCACCGACAGTCACACCACCATGATCAACGGATTGGGCGTGGTTGGCTGGGGTGTTGGTGGCATTGAGGCCGAGGCAGTCATGCTTGGTCAGCCGATTTACATGCTGATTCCGGAGGTTGTTGGTGTGCGCGTCACCGGCAAGTTGCCGGAAGGCACCACGGCAACGGACCTGGTTCTCACCATCACGCAGATCCTGCGCAAGTTCGGTGTGGTCAACAAGTTTGTGGAGTTCTTCGGCCCGGGTCTTGCCGAAATGTCATTGGCTAATCGCGCAACGATCGCCA
>NSIA01000167.1 GCA_002737585.1 Planctomycetaceae bacterium
GTCAAACCAGCATTGGCGCGTTGGCGGTGGTCGCTCCCTCGCCGGGTATAATATAGGACGTCATCCGTTTGAATGACCGTATGTTCGTCGTTGTATTCCGGGGGTGCCTGCGCCGCCCCCATGAGTCCGCCACTTCGCCAAAAACGCACGATCGCCATCATTGCTACCACGCTCGCGAGCGTGGTAGCGCGACTATCGGCATTGGTGTCGCAGGTGATCGTCGGTTGGTACCTCACTGAAGAGCAAGTGGGTACGTTCGCGGTTGCGATTGGAATTATGGGGGTGACGGCGCTGTTCCGCGCAGGCGGTACTGCGCTGGTGATGCCGAGCATTCGCCCCGCCAACTATGACAACGCCGCCGGACGCATGTTCTGGTGGGGATCCACCTTCCTGTTGCTGAGCGCCATTGCAACCGCGGGCACGATTGGCTTGTTGCCAACGCTTGAGAGCCATTTCGTGGCGGCCGCTCTGCCAGGCCTCCCAGCCGTTCTGTGGCTGATGGTTGGTCGGCAAGTGGTCTTCGCCATGACGACCGTCAGCCGAATGCGCATGTCGGTTGACCTGCGCTTCAGCGAACTTGCCAAACTTGATGTTGCCTCTGCCCTCATGCGAATCGCCCTGACATGGTGGATGGCATCCACGGGTATGGGTGCCGTGGCACTCGCTCTTCCGCAGGTGATCACCCCGGTAGTGGAATTTGTGTACTTCGCATTCTGCGGCGCCTGCAAGCGCTCTGACTTTCGATGGCAAGGCATGGCATTCCGCGAGATGGCCCGCTTCATGAAGTGGCCGATGATCGCGGCGGTGATCAACACGATCCAAGGGCAGCTCAACTTCCTCGTCCTAGGCATCGCCATCCCCGCGTCCACTCTTGGCCTCTTCTACTTCGCCTTCCAGCTTGCCAACCAGCCCACCATGCTCCTCACCAGTGCGCTGCAAAATGTGCTGGCGCCCTTCTTGGCGCGCGACCGCGGCAATCGCATCGCAGAGCAAGTCGGCATGGAGCGCGTGTTTGCGGCAGCCATGCTGTTTGTGCCCGTTACCACGGTGGCTACTGCCTCCTTCTTTCCAACCCTTGAACTCATGGTGTGGGGCGGTAAGTGGTCGGCGATCAATGGCGGGCTGTACTTTCTATGTATCGGTGCCACGTACGCAACGATCGCGGGCATCCTCACCGGGCCGCTCTTGGGGCTACAGCGCTTCAAAGCCGTTGCTGGATTTGAAGTTGGCAAGATGGCCGGAACAATCGGCGGCGCAGTCCTTGGCGCACTACTAGTTTGGCTGGATTCAACCAATGGCACTCCTCGGTACGAACCGATCACGGTCATCTGTGTAACTACTGGCGCCACGATGACCATCGCGTCGCTCACGCAACTGGTGTGGATCATGCGACAGTACAAAGTCTCGCCGCGCGACATAGTTCAACATCTCACCTTTGGACCGGCACTCGCACTCCTCACCGCACTCGCCGCACAATCAATCGGGCACAGCCTCCGAGAATCAATGGTGCTTTCTGAGGGGCGGCTCGGCGCCGGGTTGGAATTCATCGCCGTTGCCACGATCTATTGCACGCTGATCATCTTGGGCGTCCGATTCACAGCTGAAGAAACCCTGCGCGCCACCGTGGAAATACTGCCTGCGCCCGCACGGCGCTTCTTGCACCGCGTGTTCGTGCTGGATTAACCGCGCACATCCGCCGGTATAGCCACCTGCATCATCAACACCCAACGGCTGTGGCTCACCGAGCTGGCGCCGGTTGCTTCGAAGCTGGCTCGTACACCCGCAGATCTTCGCGCAGTGAATTCTGTAGGTCAGGCGAGTCCGCCAAACTGAGAGCGCGACGGGCTGTTTCCACCGCTTCGGTGCGTCGCCCGGATAGCCAGAGGACGCGCGCAAGAATGGCACCGACCATCGGATCGCGACCTTTGAGCGCACGGTCCGATGATTGCGCCGCCTTCAGCGCAAACGCCAGCGCATCTGCATCACCGGGAATCACATTGACGATCGTCCACGCAATGCCCGCCGCTTGTTTTTCGTTGGCAGGCGCACGGATGATTTCCGCGCCAACCGTCAATGCCTCAGGAATGCGGCGCGCCGAAATCAACAGCGAAAACTTTCGCCCCGTACAGAGCGCAGCCTGTGCGGGCATTGCGCTCGCACACGATCCAGCAAGCGCTGCCAACGCCTCATCAAATCGCGCGGTTTTCGCTAGTGCGTCTACTTTCGACATCTGCTCGTCCCACAATCGCTGCTGCTCGGCCGCGCGTTGCGCCGCCGCGATATCCCAGTTCTCAGTCACTACGGCCGAAACAATGGGGTCCAGATCCAGTGGAACACCGCGCCATTGCACGACGCCGCCGCGAATGACAAAGGCCACCGGAAGCGTCGGCCAACTGCCCTGCCCATAGACCGTTTGCAGTGAGTTCCGCGTCGGGTCCGCAGCCACCACGAACCCAAGCTTGGGCGCCCATTCCGGAGTTGCTGCAAACTCGCGCACTACGGATACAGGCTCATCACTGATCGCCACAATGACCAGCTTCTTTCCAAATCGCTGTGCCAAGGTGTCAAGCACTGGAAGCGACTGTCGGCTCACCGCATCCGATGAATTGAAGAACACCACAACATAGGTGACTCCTACTTCACGAAATGACGGCATGCGTTCGCGCACAGCGGTCGCCAAGAGCGGAGCCGGCATGGCGTCGCCAATGGCGGGGCCAGTGCCGCGAAGAAGCGTTGGCATAGTGGTGGCAGCCACACACGTGCCCATGATGTTCACGGAAAGAACAGCGCTCAGTATTGACTGGACTAGCATGCAAGCGAGTCTATCGGAGTGATCGCCGTGATTTACAGTTAGCCGCAATTGCCCCAGTTGCCGAGCAGGGCTCCGAGGTCACTGCCGTTGGTGGTGCCGTCGCCGTCAAGGTCGCCGGTTCCCGGTAACCCCCAATTGCCAAGCAGCGCACCCAAATCAGCGCCGTCGACGACGCCTGAACAATTCAAATCTGCGGGGCAAGGCACCAGCGTGGCGGGAGAAATCCACCGGAAACTCGCCAACGGCGTGATCTGGTTCACGATCGTCCGAAGCTGGCTCGTCACCGGGTTGAACGCTTGCACTTGCGTGCCGCCGGAGAACAGCACTTCCCCATTCCCAAGCGGATAAACGCCGCGACCTGTTGGCGTGGAGATCTGTCCTTGCAATTCACCGGTTGGGCTAAAGAGCGACGCTCCGGCCGCTCCGGAGAAGAACATCGCAATCACCTTGCCATCTGGCAATACTTGAATCTGCTGCGGCGTCCTCATGGTTCCACCACCTTGGCCATAGGCGTAGAACGGCGCGGAGGTGGCGCAATTCAGCGGCGCGAATTCCAGATTGTGGTCCAGAATGTCGCCGACCAGAAATCCACCGTTGTAGGGACAGAGCGACCACGTCTTGCCAAAGGACGGACTGGCGCACACCTGTGTCAAGCCAGTGCCATCGTAATTCATGGACCAAATCGCATTGGCACCCGGAGTGGTCTCGGTCGCGCCGTCATAGAGTCGAATGAACCACACCTTGCCATACGCAATGCAGATGCCTTCCGGGTTGCAAACTCCATCCGATGGCCCAGCAAGCGTACGTATGTACTGACCGCAACGGGAGTACTCACGCACTGCGTCATCGGCACTGCAACCCTGATCATTACCAACGTCGGCAAGCAGGAAAGTGCCTTGCGGCGTCTGCGCTACTTGGATGACCTGCTTCATGCGGCCATCGTTGGGAATGAAATTGTTGGAAATCACCGAGCCATCAAAGGCATTGAACGCCCAAATCTTGTCGGCGGATGTATCCGGAATCAACAGCACTGACTGCGACTGCGCCAACGCCGAAACTGCCACGAGGGGAATGCACGAGGACATGAACATGGCAGCTGCGCGTCGCATGGGGATCAACATGCCGACATTATCACCAACTACGCATGAGCGGACAAGCACAATCCACAGGGTGCCTAATAAATTGCCCGGAATATCACCGGAACTTCCGCGGTGTTTCCGAGAACCACGGAAACGGCGGGTTACTGTGGCGCCGCGCAAGGAATTTCGCGGCTTAGCCGCAAGGGATTGAAATGGGAAATCAGAGAATTTCTGTACAGGCCGCACACTGTGCGGTGGCGGCGATCACCTGCACTGTCATCACCGGACCAGCGTCCGCGGGACTATCGATCGGAAACGGCAGCAGCGGCGGAAGCGCCGCAACTTCGTTGCGAATCGCCGAACTGCGTGTTGATCAGCAAGGAGCTGACACCGACGAATACTTTGAGCTGTACGGCGCTCCGGGAATGTCGCTCGCGGGATGTTGGTTCGTGGCGATCGGCGATAGCGGCACTGACCCCGGCGGCATTGTGGAGATGGCGATCGACCTTTCCGCATGGACGCTCGGATCCAATGGACGGTTTGTCGGGCACGAAGCAACTTTCGGCGCGACAGCGTTCAACGGACAGATGCTGGTTGTCGATCCAGCAGGAAACCATGCCACCATCGGTACTGGCGACTCGCTGAACTTTGAGAACTCTGATTCTGTGACGTACCTCTTGGTACGTTCGTTCGCAGGCAATGTCGGAATGGATCTTGACCCAGGAAACGACGGCACGCTGGACACACTCCCGTGGAACGAACTGCTGGACTCGGTGGCATTCGTGCGATCGAACTCCACTGATTCCATCTATTCAACAGTCACTGTGGGACCACTCAAGTTGACCTCCACAGGCGGCATGCCGCCGCACGCGTGGCTCGATGACTCAGGCTGGCATGCAGGCGAATACGCCTCGTGGGTGTACGACAGTCCGGGCGGTGGTCCCGCGGTGCCAGCTCCAGGCGCGGCGGTAACGCTGGCTGCTTCGGCATGTGCGGCGTTGAGTCAGCGTCGAAAGCGCTAAGTCAGGGCTTGGGCGAGGAACTCTGGGGCGGCATCGGCACTGCGCCGGTGCCGCCCGTGGCGCGCACCTGTTCAGCGATCATCGGCTCCAGAATTTCCAAGGTTCGCATGGCAAATCCAGTGGCGTACGCAAATCCATAGCCGTATAGCGGGTAATCAAACCAACTGCCGTCACGGTTCTGGTCGATCGCCATCTGTTCAGCAAGCCAGCGCACTAAGAGATCACGGCGCGGGCCAGCGGGCGCCATTTGCAGCACCCGAGCGCAGTAATAATGCCCAAAGAAATAGTAGTAGCCAGAGTTTCGATAGAACGCCTCATGCGGCATGACGCGGCCGCGGGCGATCTCAATGTAGAAGTGCCGTTCGCGCAGTAACTCCACGCCGCGCAGCAACGTCTCGCCATCGGTTCCCTTGGCATCACTGCGAAAGAGCGCCAAATTGCAGACTTGTAACCGACCACTGGCGCCGGAAACCTTGTTGTAGTCGCCGGCAACATTCAATTCGGCGTAGGTTCCGTATGCAAAGGATCCACTCGGAATCCGCATCCGCTCCATGCATGTCAACGCGTCCGCAATGGTTCCGGCCGGAATGTCTGCGCCCTGCGCACGCGCGTTGAGCAGTGACTCAATCATGGCGCCAGTATTGAAACTGGTGCTCTCATGGCCACTGGGATTTTGTCCAACATGGTTGAAGTCGTAGTAAGCCCAGCCGCCTTCAGCACTCTGCTCACGACGGGCCACCTGCACTTCACGCTCCAAGATGGCACGCCACGCTTGATGGTCCGCGGTGCGGGCAGGGTCCGCAAGAATGGCAGACGCCAACTCCAAGAGATAGGTGTGCGCCCAAATGCTGTAGAAGGTATTTCCAGAGGCGCGCCCCACTTCACCCTGCGCTTCAAGCCACGTCAATCCACGGAGGAGCGCAGCATTGCATGCGGGATCGGTGCGCGCTGGCACCACGAGCGACCAACACACCAACGCCGTTGTAGCGGTGTGGAATGCTCGGTGACTCGCTTGCGTATCAAGGTAAATCTCTCGCGCGCGCGGGCTTTCAAACGTTCCAAAGCTTCCGTCTGGACGCTGATTCGCTAAGGTCCAAGCGCGCCCACGCGCCTGTGCTGCTTGAGTGCGCGTGAAGGAAAGCTGCGGATCCGGCACTGGCCGAAGCGCGGGCGGCGTGGCGGTGGTTGCCTGCTGTGGCGTTGGTGCGGTGACAAGGGCTGCGTCCGCATGCTGCCTCTCTGCGACGGTGGACGGCGCAGCAACCACGGACGACACAGGAACCGTTCCCGC
>NSIA01000168.1 GCA_002737585.1 Planctomycetaceae bacterium
GAGGTAATCGAAGCCGAACTCGGCGGTGGTTCCGTACACCACGTCGCAGGCGTAGGCCTCGCGCTTCCCTTCGTGGCTCTGCATGTGCATGGGATGGATGGCTCCAACCGCAAGTCCAAGCGCACGGAAGAACGGGAACGTCCAGTCGCGGTCGCGCTGCACCAGGTAATCATTGACGGTGACCACGTGCACTTGCATCTTCTCAAGGCTTGCCAAGTAGCAAGCAAGCGGCCCGACGATGGTCTTACCTTCGCCGGTCTTCATTTCGGCGATCTGGCCTTCACTGAGAACGACGCCGCCGATGATCTGCACATCGAACGGACGCGCGCGGAAGGGAGGTCGGCTTTCTGGGTACAGGTCGCGCACGGCCTGGTAGAGGGCAGGGTCAAGGTCAACGAACATCCAGCTTGGCGTCGGCTCAGTGCAGCCGCGGAACGCGCCGGTGGGTTCTGCGGCGGGAGTGGCGGCGATGCGGGCGCGGGCATCTTCGTAGAGCGCACGCGCGGCGGCGGGCAGGCGCTCCGGGTCGAAGCGCTGATCTTCTGGCAGAGCCGGGTTGAAGATGTTGCGAATGCCGACGGAGCGGTCCATCGCTTCGCGCGCAACGGCGAAAATTTCTGGGCGCAGGTCGAAGGGCTTCTCGCCTTTGGTAATGCGCGCGCGGAATTCATCGGTCATCGCCATGAGTTGCGGATCGGTGAGGGCGCGCATGCGGTCCTCTTGGCGATTCACCAGGTCCACCTGCTTGAGGTACCGCTTGACCATGCGCTGGTTCTGCGTGCCCAGGGTGCTGCGGACGATCCAATCGAGAACGGGGATACCTTTGAAGAGCTGGCTGCTTGACATGATGGTGTTCCTATCGGCGCGATGGCTCGCGCGGGTGAGCGGACGTGTCGGGTCGCCATGCGTAGAACGCAGAGCGGCGCAACGTGTGTTGATTGGGAAGAGGTGGCGAACCAGCACGCGCTGGCTCAGAAGCCGACAAACGCGATGGCGCCGCCGGCAAGCTGCATCACGCCTGGGCGGGCGGAGGCAGCGCGGTGTGCTGGAGCATCACCGTGGAGCGCAGCGAGAGTTGTGCGCGGGAGCAGTGGATGGCATCGCGTGGCTCGGGTGCCACGCTGCCGGGGGTGATCGAGTGTGCGGCTGAAGCCGGGGCAGCGGCGTCAGACTCCGTCAGAAATGCGATGCGCGAACCGGGAGTGGCGGAGAAGCCATTGCCTGGCGCGCTGGCCAGTACGGCGATGGTCAGCAGCAGTGCGGCAAGCGTTGCGATCGCCGAAGCAACACCGCGGGTGGCGTTTCCCTGATCAGCGCCGCGCTGGCACACGCTGAAATCAGCGTGCGAGGCGGTGAGGGTTCGCAAAGTTTGGTGGGCGGCGTGAGGCAAGCATGTCAAGTATGCGCGGGGTTGGCCTCTGAGGCAAGTCATGATGTTGGCATAAGTGGTCAGAAATCACCCGAAGGGCGGGTTCGCGAGACTGATATTCGCTAATCCCGCCCTGAAAGAAGTAGCCCCGCTCGGATTCGAACCGAGGTCTTATCGATTATGAGTCGACGGCTCTGGGCCGCTGAGCTACGGGGCCGCGAATTACGAGGTGTTGTACCTCATTGTTTCCGGGGGTACCTGAGTGTACGTAGTTGCCAATCTCGTAGGCACTTACAGACGCGGTGCGCCGCGTGTTTCGGGAGGTCACTTTGCTCCTAGTCGTACCCTGATTTACCCTGTTTGTGGCGGTTGTGGGGGTAAGTTTCGGGGGAAGTCCGTCGGTGCTGCGACCACGATGCGACGGCTTCACGCCGAACGGTTCGTTCACGAGTGATGCTCGCGACGGCTTCGGTGGTATTCGAGATAGGCGCGATCGATCGGGTATGCGCCGGGATTGAGTAGCGGCTTTCCTAACGGCAGCGCCACACGTCCTACAGCGCTTGGCGGCTGTCGAAGTGTTGGCCTCAGTGAATGCCGTTGATTTCGCTGTGTGCCATGCGGTAGCACTTACGGTTTCAGCTTGAGGTCAGTGGTGGGCAGGGTTACGGTGCTGTCCGCGGCGGTACTGGCGGTGATGCGCGAGTTGCCGTCCTTGTCGAACCACGTCATGCCGGCATTACCGTTGGCGAAGGTACCGGCACTCATGCGCAAGTTCATGTCCTTGTCGAACAACGTCATGCCGGTATTACCGTCGGCCGCGATGGTAGCGCCGATGCGTGGCTTCCCGTCATTGCCGAACAACGATATGCCGCCATTGCCGTCGGCCGAGGTGGAAGCGCCGATACGTGGCATCCCGTCCTTGTCGGCAAACACTAGGCTGGCACTGTCGTCGGCCGCGATGGTAGCGCCGATGCGTGGCTTACCGTCCTTGCCGAGCCACGCCATGGCGGACGCACCGTCGGCCGAGGTGGTAGCGGTGATGCGCGCCGTCCCGTTGTCATCGATTACATTCCACGTCTTACAATTCACGGTGTCAAAAGTCGCATTGACGCCAGCCAAGCGCATGTACGACACGCAGAGCGCCACTACCGCTATTAAAACGGTTACAAAATTGAGACCGCGTTGACGCTGAAGGGTTGAACGCAGGCCGGCGAGTTGTTCGTCGATTGTTTTTTCCATGCAGGCAGGCTAGCGGTAAAGGTTTCGGGGGGTAGTCCTTTCGAAACCTTCCCGTTCCTAGCTTGTTTCTTGCCATCTCCCGTAGGCCGCTGAGCTACGGGGCCGCGGCGCGGCGATTGTAGCCCCACGGTTGGCACGCACCCTACGATGTCGGAATGCCCACGACCGCTGATCATGTTGCTCCTGATGCCGTTGCCCGCGCCTTTGCCAGGTGTCGGGCGTCGGGGCGTCCGGCGGTTCTGCCGTTCGTCACCGCGGGCTACCCCAGCTTGGCGTCGACCGGGTTGCTCTTGCCGCGCCTCGCCGCCGCATGCGGCTCAATCATCGAGGTGGGCATTCCCTTCAGTGATCCGATCGCCGATGGACCCGTCATCGCCGAGTCCATGCATGAGGCGCTGCTCGCCGGCTGCACTCCCGCGGGAGTCTTTCAGACCGTCCGCGCCGTCCGCGACCAGGTGGATGCGGCACTCATTGCGATGGTGAGTGTTTCCATTGTTGACCGCATGGGCGTTGAACGGTTCACGCGTGATGCTGCCGCGGCAGGATTCAATGGACTGATCGTTCCGGATATTGATATTGAAGACGCCCCCGCGCTGCGCGCTGCCTGTGATGCGGCGGGGATCACCTGCACGCTCCTGGTGTCGCCCACTTCAAGCGACGCACGAATCGCTCGTATCACCGTGCTGTGCAGTGGATTTGTCTACGCACTCGCCCGCGTAGGTATCACCGGCGAGCGGTCCGAATCGCCCGACATCGCGCCATTGATCGCGCGCATCCGTGCGACGACTTCGCTTCCAATTGCGGCAGGATTTGGTATCTCAACGGCAGCCCACGTCCGCGCAGTGACTGCTCACGCCGACGGCGCGATTGTCGGTAGCGCCATCGTCAGGAGTATGCGCGAAGCGATCAACGCCAAGCGTTCGCCCGAAGACGCCGCTGTGGCGCTGGTTGAATCGCTCACGCGGTCGTAATGTTCGCGCTGCCTCTGTCGCTTGGGCTTTAGTACCGACGCATCACGCCCATCACCACGCCCTGAATTTCGCAGCTATCGACAATGATTGGCTCGAAGTCTGGGTTGGCAGGCTGCAACCGAATGCGACCGTCGCGCTCCTTGAAGAATGTCTTGAGGGTGGTTTCGCCACCAGGGAGCAGGGCGACCACGCGTTCGCCGTTGCGGGCGGTTTCTCGGCGCTCAACAATGACGTAATCGCCGTCAAAGATGCCCTCGTCGCGCATCGACCAGCCGTCCACTTGCAGCGCGAACATGGCGTTCGTCTGACCGCGGCGTGGGCCAAAGAGTTCTTCCAAGCGAAGCGTCTCGTCCTGAGCGCACTTCTCGATCGGGCGTCCGGCTGCAATTTTGCCCACCAGCGGGAACTGCAGTGGCATCGGAATCGGGCCGTCGTTGTGCAACTGGCGGTCCGACGAATCACTTGGCAATTCAGCGTCGTCAGCGATCGACAAAGAGCGACTCTTGTTCGCTTCGCGCACCAGCGCGCCCTTCTTGATGAGCGCTTCGACGTGTTCGAACACCGTCACTTTGGTGACGCCGAGTGAGTCGGCGATCTCCTGCATCGTTGGTGAGTAGTCCTTGTGCGCGCGGTGCTGACGGATGAATTCGAAGATGCGCAGCTGCTTGGGTGTGAGATTCATTGGATTCGTTCTCGTTAAGAGTGATGACAGAAGCGGTGCGTGGTGAAACGTCGAGTACTGCAATTTCCTCGGCGGATTCTGAAAGAAAGCGGGAAAGTCGGTGGCGGCGCGAACGCGCGGTGATGTGCTCAGCCTGAGCGGGGAAAGGATCGGCATCGGTTTCGATCTCCTGCATCGTGTGACAGGCGGGGCGTTCCACGGTCAGTCGTCCGGCGCGCTCAAAGACGTGCTCGGTGAAGTCGCCGCCTGGCCCAAGCACCACGAGTGGTATTCCGGCGGGAGCGAGGAGTGATCGAAGTGAGGCAAGGAGTTTCATGGCAGGTTCCGTTGTTCGGGGTGGCAGGTGCAGTGGCGGAGTCAACCGTCGGTTGCTGGCTCGTTTCGACGAGTCGGCGCACCGCCAGTGCGGTGCTTGTTAGGTCTTCGGCAGTCGTCCTTGCTCGACTGCAGAATTCGTTCGGGGTATGTTAGTACGAACGCCTACCGAATCAACGGCTATTCGGCGCTTTCTCCTGCACTTTTTATTGGCGCTATCTGAGTTGGGCCCAAATTCCGGCGGTTCAGGTCTCCCCGGTATGGTTCCGGCATGCCGCTCGATACCCCAAATGCCGCCTCTGTCGGCCACTTCCACGCCCAGATTCCATCCGCGCCGGCTCCGCTTGCGCCGCGCCTGGATCGATTGTGGATCTTTGACCGGTCGTACACCTTTTTAAATCACGGCAGCTTTGGTGCGTGCCCACGCGCGGTTCGCGAGGCATACATCGCTACGCAGGATCGTTTAGAGAGTCGACCGATTGAAATGATTGGACGACGCATTCGCGAACTGCTGCAGCCAAGTCGTTTGCGTGTCGGCGAGTTTCTTGGCATGCAGCCCGACTCATTCGGTTTCGTAACCAACGCCACCGAGGGCGTGAACGCTGTCTTGCGGTCGATGGAGTTCAAGGCTGGTGACGAATTGCTCACCACCAGTCATGTCTATAACGCCGTACGCAACACCATGAAATTCCGCGCCCGCCAGTGTGGCGCTGTATATGTGGAGTGCGCGCTGCCGCTACCAATCATGGATCCCGCGCAAGTGACCCAAGCGGTCATGGGCGCATGCACTGAACGCACGCGGTTAGTGGTGATTGATCAAGTGACAAGTCCGACTGCACTTGTATTTCCAGTTGCGGACATTGCGCGCGAATGTCGCGCACGTGGGATTGAAATCTTGGTGGACGCAGCGCATGTGCCCGGCATGCTTGAAGTGAATGTGGAAGCGATCGGCGCAACGTATTGGACTGGCAATCTTCATAAGTGGTGCTGCGCGCCGAAGGGCTGTGCAGTTCTATGGGTTGACCCAGCGTTCAGAAATGTCATTAAACCAGCCACTGTGAGCCACTTCCTTGACGAAGGCTTTACCGCCGAGTTTGACTGGCAAGGCACGCGCGATCTTGCAGCCTGGATGACCGCGGGCGCCGCGATCGATTTCATGGCACAGTTCGGTTGGCCGGCCGTGCGTGCGCACAATCAGCAGATGGCTGCATGGGTGCATCGCATGTTGTGCCAGCGGTGGGAACTTGAACCGGTATCTCCGATTGATGGCAGCATGCTTGGCTCGATGTGCGCCGTGCCGCTCCCTGCAGAGATCCCATCACAGTTTGCATCACCAGCAGAGTTCCAAGAAGCGCTCTATCGCGACCACCTGATCGAGATTCCCATCATCGAGTTCGGCGGACGCTGGCACGCGCGCGCCTCCGCGCAGATTTACAACCACGCTGAACAATACGATCGCCTCGCGCAGGCCGTCATTGAGTACGCCGCACACGCATAAGTTCCACAGACTAATAGAAGTCACCACCACGGTGCACTGCCACCACTGCCAATCTGGCCGCAAGCGCCGAAGAGGACAGGGCCGCGCTCAGCGGCCGTCCTCGTAAGGCGAATG
>NSIA01000169.1 GCA_002737585.1 Planctomycetaceae bacterium
GTCGCAGCAGCACCATGACATTCGGCCAATGTCGAACGGAAACATTCTCTGCGTGGTCTGGGATATTCGATCGGTAGCGGAACAAACCGCCGCTGGTCGGATCAACGCTACAGCCTCGGTGTGGTCTGAGCAGATTTTGGAACTCAAACCAACCGGCACTGCCACCTACGACATTGTCTGGCAGTGGAAAGCGTGGGACCACCTTGCGCAAGATGTCGCACCCGGATCTGCAAATTACACCGTTGTTGCAAGCCATCCAGAACTGATTGACGCCAATTACAGTCCCGCTGCCTCGCCGGTTGATTGGATTCATATGAATTCCATCGACTACAACGCCGAGCGTGACGAGATTGTGGTGAGTTCGCGTTCCTGGTCAGAACTGTGGGTGATTGACCACTCAACAACCACGGCGCAAGCTGCTTCGCACACCGGCGGCGCGCGTGGTCGTGGCGGCGACCTTCTCTATCGATGGGGAAATCCATTGGCCTCGCGTCGCGGAACGACGCCCGATCGCAATTTCTATGTGTGTCACTCTGCCACGTGGATTCCTGCTGGAATGCCCGGCGCGGGCAACATCATGGTGTTTAACAATGGCGATCGCACCGGCAATGCCAACGACTGGTCACAGGTTGTAGAACTTGCGCCACCGCGTGATACATCGGGGGGCTACGTTGTTCCCTCCACCGCAGCGTTTGGCCCAACAATCCCAACATGGACGGTGGGTAGCGCGGGTGCGTTCTATGGCGGCCCAACCCAATGCGGCGCATTCCGCACACTCAGCAACACCACGCTCATCACACTGACTTCTTCGGACACACTGTTTGAAGTGGATGCTTCGGGGAACACCATTTCCACGCGGACCCTCACCGGCAGCGTCGCTCGGGTGCCTCGCTATCGGCTGGTGAACGGCCTGTGGATTGGGCCATGATGGCGCTTGATGGCGCGTGATGGCGCTTGATGACCACCGTTCGTACACTCGCGTGTCGTGACGGCTTCACACCACATTCTTGGTCAATCGCGCGCGCTTCGTGCACTTGGGTGTGCGCTTGCAAGTGGGAACGTGCACCATGCCTGGATTTTTCACGGTCCAGCTGGGGTAGGGAAGTTTCGAACCGCTGAGGAATTTGCTCGGATCCTGCTTGATCCAGCGAGTACCGCTAGTCATCGCGCAACGTTGCAGGCGCCGCGCGATACACCGTGCGCACGGCTGATTGACGCTGGCACTCATCCCGATTTCCACGTCATTCGCAAAGAACTTGCCGCCATCAGCGAGAGCCGCGAACTACGCGATCGCAAGCAAATGAACATTCCGCTTGAACTGCTGCGGGAGCGAATGCTCGGCGGGGTCACCAGCAGCGGTCGTCACCACGAAAGCGGCGTGTTTCGCACCGCGTCGCTTGGTCATGGCAAGGTGTTCATCATTGACGAGGCCGAACTCCTTGATGCTGATGGCCAAAACGCCATGCTCAAGACTCTTGAAGAGCCGCCCGCTGGAACCACCATTGTGTTGGTGACGCAGCAGGAAGATCGCCTGTTGCCAACCATTCGCAGTCGGTGTCAGCGTGTTGCATTTGGTCCACTCGGCGCGCAGGAAATGGCGCAGTGGTGGAACACTGATGGTCCTTCGCTTCCGGAGGGTGATCGGGCGTTCATCGAGGCATTTGCTGAGGGGTCACCAGGCATGGCGGCCCGCGCCGTTCAGCACGGAATTGCTGCCTGGAATGCCGAACTTTCCCCACTCTTTGATGCGCTGGAGAGTGGTCGCTACCCACCAGGTTTGTCAGATCGAATGGCTGAAATTGCAGACGAATTTGCAAAGGCAATTGTGGATGCGGACGACAGCGCTTCTAAGGAAGCAGCAAATCGCTTAGGCGTCCGTTTGCTCGCACAACTATTGGGACTTCGCGTGCGCCGCGCGCTTGCAGTTGCAGCGGCGTCGAATGACACCGGTGCACTTGAGCGCTGGATTGGTGCCAGTGAAATACTCTCAGAGTTTGAGCAGCACGTTCGTTCAGCAGTGAACTTGAAGCATGCATTTGCCAATCTCGTTGCGCAGTGGGTGACTCGACTGGCACCACAGCAGGCAGCGACCGGAGCCGGCCGTGGCCGCTGAGATTGAACGTGTCTACTTGCTGCGTGCGCTACCGACACCATTGCCACGCGGCGAAGTGTGGCGTATTGATCAGGGCTATTTGCCGCTCCAATCCCAAGTGATTGATGGCAATTCGCACGGCTCAGGCGCGCCCATCCCTTCACATCAACTTGAAGGCCGCCTGCGGCGCATCACACATTCCGACGGCTCGGTTGAGCACATTCACACCATCAAGAGCGGCGTTGGGCTAGTCCGTCAGGAAACAGAACGCAGTATCGATGCCGAGACATTTGCGCGCGAGTGGCCACGAACGGTCGGCCGTCGGTTGGAGAAGGTGCGAACCCGGATATCCGTTGGCGACCGCGTTTGGGAGATCGATCAGTTCACCCACATTCCCCTGGTTCTTGCGGAGTGCGAGTTGCCCTCAACAGACGCTCCCCTTGATATCCCAGACTGGCTTGCGCCATTCATCGTGCGTGAGGTCACCGAGGAGCCTGCGTTCCGCAATGCCGAACTAGCACTCCGTTCTGGGCTGTTGACCGGGCAATAATCCGGCGGTCGCGCGCGTGGTGCGCGCCGCGCGATTTCCGTTACGATTTGTGCCTCAATCCTGCGGTCGGCACCGCATCACCAAGGCAAACACTATGTCCTTCACCTGCGCCATCGTCACTCCATCCGACGCCATTCTTGATACCCCCGCTTCCTATGCAAGCTTTGAAGCATGGGACGGTCAGCAGGGTGTTGCAACAGGCGCTTCGGCTTTCCTGACCAAGCTGGGAACCGGTGTGGTGACTGTGCAGACCGATGGCGGCGCATCCCGGGTGTTCGTGCTTGACGGCGGATTCGCGCAGATGGACGGCAGCCGCCTGACCTTGCTGACCGAGAAGGCCATGGAGGCCTCTGGTATCGATATCACCGCCGCCGAGCGCGAACTGGCCGACGCCAATGCCAAGGTCCTTGGCTCTGGCGATCGTGCTGCAACCCTCGACGAGCGTGCATCAATTGAGCGCGCACAACGCCTTGCGCGAGCCAAGATCATGGCAGCCCAGGCCGCCCGGAAGTAATCGTTCGATTGGCGTGGCAACCTGATGCCGCGGTTTTTGGCACACTACACCCATGACCCCAAAGAGCGCACCTGCGCCCTCGACCTTTGCACTGATGGCCGAATCGGCAGAGCAGGCGATTCCCTGCTTTGACCTGCCGTTAGAGCAGCGCGTCGAAGCAGTATTGATGGTGGCCGATCGCCCTGTATCGGAGTCACGCGTTGCTGAACTCTTGGGGATTATCGATGTCGCCCCCGTGAAGCGCCGCCGCAAGAAGGCTGACGCCAACACTGATTCTGAATCGGAAACTGATACAGCAGTGGCACCAGTGGTTGAAGAACCAGCGGTCGAGGAAACGCCACAACAGAAGCGCGCCGCTGCGCAGGTACGTGACGCGATCGACGCATTGAATGTTCGGTATGCGGCAGATGGTCGAACATTCCGTATCGAGAGCGTGGCGGGTGGTCGTCAACTGATGACGCTGCCTGCATTTGGACCAATCGTTGCGCGCTTGAAGGGCGTACGAGAGCAGGGCCGATTGACACAGGCTGCACTGGAGACCTTGGCGATTGTTGCATATCGGCAGCCGCTCTTACGCGCAGACCTGGAATCAATCCGTGGCGTGGCGTGTGGCGAAGTCCTGCGCAGCCTGATGGAACGCCGCTTGGTAAAGATCGTCGGTCGCGCTGATGAGGTTGGCCGGCCGATGCTTTACGGAACCACCACTGAGTTCCTCAAGCAGTTTGGCATTGGCAAACTTGACGACCTGCCGAACGCAAAAGATCTGAAATAGGTCAGCCACGTTGAAGGCATTGGGGGTTGGGTGGCATTCCTAGCGTGTACACGCCGTGGCGATCTCATTAAAAATGAGCCGGGCGGCATTGCGTATGACCGCAAGCCGCCCAGCAGGCGTGTCAGAGAAACATCAATCCCGTCATTCGCGCCGACGTCGGCGCTGACTCAACCCAACCAATGCGAAGGCAGCCACGGCGCCCGGCGCTGGAATCGCTTCCAACACAAAGGCCGTTGTCAGATCAACTTGGTCTCCAGCACCCAGTTGAAAGACCAAGCGGATTCCCATGGCATCACCCATGGCCATTGCTGGTTGGGTGGGAATAGGCTGTCCAAACGCTTCCCCAGGAATCGACGCAACATTGTCTGCGGCGGAAGTCACCTGAAACGGTGCATTGAGCAGCGAAGCAATGTTGTTATTTACCGCACTGGCACGAATGTAAGCAGTCCAGATTGAGGTGCTTTTTGCGGATGCAAAGAGCCCACCATCTGAATTGCCCGTCAGCACACCACTGACCGAGCCACCGGTCAAGCTGCTTGCACCGTGTGCAAATGTACTTGCATTCATATCAATCGTGAATGTCTGCACCGACGCTGATGCGTTGATCACCGTGATGAGACCTCCAAAGATCGCACGATTGGAACTGGTGGTGTCCGTGGCGGTCAGCGTAAAGCTGGACAAGAAGCCAGTTCCAATAAGCGTACTGTTGTAGCTGTATTGAAAGGGGTCTCCCTTGGGTGAGCCGACGGGCGCACTAAATGCTGAGCCGCCTGAACTTCCGGCGACAGAAATCTGCACCACGGGAATTCCCGCGATCGCTGATCCTGTTAGTGCAGTCACTGCAAGTATTGAACTGAGACAGAACTTCATCTCGGACCTCTTCCTCATCGGTGTGTTAATGCTGAACAAACTATACGAAGTTAAATTACTGCGATCCAAGCCGCCACATGCAAGCAATCAATGTCACGGATCAGCTCTTTCGGCGCCGACCGTTCGTTGCACAACCCGCACAGGCCAACAGAGCGAGGGCACCAGGTCCCGGAACTACGTTGAACGTGTAGGCGAATGAAACGGCATCACCGGCGCTAAGCGTGAAACGAAGCACCACGCCCGCATTGCCATCACCCGGCACGCCGGCAGGCACTGGGACGCCGGCGAAACTAGCAGGCGCAGTGGCTCCACTCAAAAACTGCCCGACTGCATAGCTGAACGGGGAGTTCCAGAGGGTTTGCACCGCGACATCGTTGATAGTGGCTGTGTAGACGGGATTACCGGCAGGATTACTACTTAACGTCGCACCGTTCCCGTTGAGGTCGGTGAGGGTTGCAGTGACCGAGCCATTCATCACCGTTCCAACAGAGCCGCCAGAAACCGGCGAGTACTGGTAGTACGTGTATGTTCTGCTTGAGCCAGACATGTTGTAGAAGGACTGCGATCCGGAAACGACGCCAGCCGAGGCTGAGAGTCCAGTTCCGAGTGCCGCAACGCATGCGATAGACCAATGAATAGAGACCATGTGCCCTCCTCCTTTAGGGGGACACGGCCAAACCCTTTCCCTCAGGTACGGCCGATTATTGTTTTCCGAACGCTTCTACTGACGAGACAAACGGTCCAGTCAGTGAAAGGAAAGTACCCCACCTTTCCGCAGAAGCAAGAAATCGTGCCAAAATACCCCAAGTGGGGTGGTAAAATCCACAGCCAGGGGAACGCTCGACCACCCCGAGTCGCGGCGATTCCGCAACAGGGAACTCCCAATCAGCGATATTACAAACTTTCGACCGATAATCTCAAATCATCAGTGATTCGGGAGATCCGCTCGCCATCTGGGCGGCGCCACTCCTCAATCACTCGGAGCATGGTTCCCACGTCCGGCGCTGTTCGAATGCCCTCCTTGAGCCCCTTGACGTGGCCCATGGACTTGCCATACCAACTGATCCGGCTCCGCATGCAGTGCAAGACGTGTTCAACGGCGTGGTACCGGTTGAGCAACTCCACATGTCGGGCAATGCAATTCAACTTTTCGTGAAACGAAGGTTCGGGCGGGAGTTCTCCGGTCCGGAGGAGCCCCATCGCGCGTCGGAAGATCCACGGCGTCCGTAGTGAACCACGGCCAACCATGACACCGCGGCAGCCACTTGCCTGCATCAGCGCGGGAACGTGCTCCGGTTCGT
>NSIA01000170.1 GCA_002737585.1 Planctomycetaceae bacterium
TCGTCTGCGCGTGGATATTTTGCTTCCACATCGCAATGGTGAGTTCGTCGGGCACCAGCTCTCCGCGGGAGCTGCACTCCAAGAACTTCTTGCCGAGGTCGCTGGTCATATCAAGCGAGCGGAACACATCGCCGCAGGCCAAGTGGTAGAAGCCGGGGATATGCCCAAGAATCTTGCCTTGCGTTCCCTTGCCTACGCCGGGTGCTCCAAAGAGCAGGATGGTCTTGTATCGATCCATATGAACTTAGCCTACAGCCCGAAGTGGCGGTATCGGTGTGTGATGCCGGGACAGCGCAGAAATTCGTGGCAGATTCCCGACGGGTTCTCGGGAGTGCTTCCGGGCTCGAACCCGATACCCTGCAGACATGACAGCGATCGAGAGCCGTTGGTTGGGGGCCGAAAAAGACCAGTCTGGAAGCCTGCTTGACCGGGTGATGGCCGCTCGTGAATATCCCATGGACCCGCGCGGGCGTGAGCTACTCAATGCTCCGCGCGCCAACCTGTTGCACCAAGCACGCACTCTTCCGGGCGCCACGGCCGTCGCCGAGCGCTTGGAGTCAGCAGTCCGCGCTGGTCGGCGGGTTGCCATTTACGGGGACTACGACGCAGACGGCATTACTGCCACTGCCATCCTGTGGCGCGTGATCAAGGCCGCCCGCGCCGACGCCAATGTGTGCTTCTACGTTCCGGACCGTATCGATGAAGGCTACGGTTTGAATGACACGGCGCTGGAAACCCTCGCCGCGGATGGAGTGAAGACCGTTGTGACGGTTGACTGTGGCGCCTCAGCAGTTGGCCCGTCCCGGCGTGCACGCGAGTTGGGACTTGAGCTACTCATTACCGATCATCATCATGTCGATCCAGGGTGCGCGGCGGAGGCAATGGCCACGGCGCATCCGGCATTGCCCGGTCGTGAAACAGCGCCGTTTGTGGACTTGTGTGGCGCCGCGGTTTCCTTCAAAGTGGCATCTGAATTCGCGCGCTTGTGGTGCGGCGGCGAGAACGTTGCTGCTGTGCTGAAGGACGCGCTGATGGCATGCATTCCATTGGTGGCGGTCGGATCCATTGCCGATGTTGTGCCGCTTGTTGATGAGAACCGCGTCTTTGTCGCGCGTGGATTAGCCACCATTCAATCAGTGGAAGTGGCTGGTTTGCGAGCGCTTCTTGACGATGCGGAACTTGAGAAGGGACGTCGCGTGGATGCGTCCGATGTTGGCTTCCGACTTGGGCCGCGTCTGAACGCCGTCGGTCGATTGGGGCACGCCAAGGAAGCGGTTGAACTGTTGATCACTGATGATCCCGCGCGCGCGCGCACCATCGTGAAGACGTTGGCTGGATTGAACGAACAGCGTCGCGAGATGGATCGGGCGTACTTTGAACAGGCATGTGCTCGCATTGATGCGGATCCGGCGATCGCGGACGCGGGCGCCATTGTTCTTGCTGATGAGCGCTGGCACGAGGGCGTGGTTGGCATTGTCGCGGCCAAGATTTCTGAACGGCATGGCAAGCCTGCCATTCTGATGGCACTCCGTGGCGATGGCACTGCCAAGGGCAGTGGACGCAGTATTGAAGGAATCGACATTTTGGCTGCCGTGAAGCGAGTTGCCTCCGACCTGATGATTCGCGGCGGCGGTCACGCATATGCGTTGGGACTCACCGTGCGTGCAGAAGATGTCCCGGAGTTTGCACGGCGCATGAGTGCCGAATGTGCGGCACTTGCCAGTGGTGGGGCGGTTGGGCCAGTTCGACGGTACGACGCGGAGGCAGAGCCTGCGGAAATGACCGCCACTGAGTTAAAGCCGCTGGAAATTCTGCGACCGTTTGGTCGTGGAAATCCGGAGCCAGCATTTCTCATTCGTAACGTCAGGCCAGTGGCGGCTCCAACTCTCTTTGGTTCGGCGAAGAATCACGTGGAGTTCTTTCTGCCGGGCGGCTCGCGCTGCATCTGGTGGAGCGCCGTCGATCGATCAAGTGTGGTCCGCCAAAGCGTACCGATCGACCTCATCGTCAAGCCGTCCATCGAGGTGTACCGAGGGGTGCGTCGCGTGCAACTGGTGGTGCAGGACGTTCGTGCATCGCAGGCGCGATAAGGGCTGCGATGAATGCGATTGACTGCGGTGGTGTTCCGCTTTGCGAACCTGAGTAGTGCTAGAGCAGTACTTCCGTGCCGGCCGTAATGGACTTCCCTTGCATAGTGCGACGCAAGTCTTCTGGACTACGCGCGGTGAGCGGTGAGATTTCCACAACGCAATCGGGCTGACCGTTGGCGTGGCATGGCACAGGAATTCCCGCTTCTTTCAACCAGCGAACGGCGCGTTCCACTTGGATGGCCTTACTGGTCGCCGGGCTGTCTTCGCCGGATGCATTCTTAATCGGCGCGAATTCCTCAACGCGGTCGGTGCGCAACACAATCGGGCTCTCCGCCTCATGCAATGCATCGAAGACGAAACTTTCCAACTTGATTGCGTTCGGTTCTGCTGGATCCGTGCGCTGGCCACTGATCGGGTCGACGAACGGCACCTTCTTGATCGCTCGGTGCCAAGGCAACACGGAGCCAAGCGGATGATCGGTGAGCTTGCGGATGAACTCAACACCGATGATGTGGATTGCAATGGAGCCTTCGCCGTACACGATCTCGCCGGATGCATCGCGTGCTTCGGCAATTTCCTTTGGGGCGTCGCTGTACTCAAGAACAGTGAGGCGTGGCGCCTTGACAAAGACACCCACTTTCTCAGTGACGTCGCGCTTGAGAACGCTTTTGGAACTCATCTCAGCACTGGAATCCGGCGCCGCGACATGGAGACCAAGGAAGAGCGGATCAATGACATGAACGTTGGGGTTGTCCACTTGGAAGTAGCAGAGGTGTTCAATACCCGATGCCTGCATGTGGTCGATCGCGCCCGCTTGTCGAAGCGCTTTGAGCGAGCCGCCATGCCCATCCGGATTGAGCGCCGGTTGCCAGGCATGCTCAAGTAGCACCTGCCCGTCGAGCGAGACACTCGGAACCATGCCCTGTGCAAAGAGCATGGTGTCGCCGCGCGGACGACCGAACCAGCGGTTGTCATCAAAGAACCGCTCAGTCTCATGGTGGTTCGCCTCGCTGGTCATCACGAACCACGGAATACGCACGCCGTATGCGCGCTCGGCAGCCATGATTTGCTCAGCAAACACTCGAAAGAGCGGCTTGCCAGCCACGGGGGTTGCTGGGTAGGTGCCCTTGGGGCCGCGCCAACCGAGCCGGGTTCCTTGACCGCCGGCGACGATGAATGCCGCAACCTTACCGCGCTTCACTAGGTCATCGCCGATGGCGCGATATTTGCTGGCATCCGCCATGTTGCGCAAGTAGGGGCGCACCGGTCGAATGTCAGCGGCTGCCGGCCGTGCCAGTGATGCAGCTTGCGAAAGCATGGAACTGATGTGCTCAAGCGGAAGTTGCACGATCGCTTCAAGCAGTGCTTCACGTCGTGATTCATCAAGCGAATCCCAAAATGCCAACAAATGCTGCTGGCCGGTCCGCTCAAGTCGCTGTTTCGTTTCTGCCACAGATGGTGTCGTACGCATCGATCGTTGTTCCTGTTGAAGTCGCAGTGTCATCCCTTTGGTTCGATCGGGGCACTCCAGCCCTCTGGTCGATGGCGGACAATCAGCCCGCTCTCAAGGTAGATCACTTGTTCGCACACATTGGTGCAATGGTCGGCAATGCGCTCAACGCTCTTGGTCACGCTCATAAGCCCAAACGCAAATCCAACAGTCAGGTGCCCAGCAGCCACTTGTTCCTGCGCATTCATCACAATCTCTTGCTTGAATCGATCCACCGTGTCATCAAAGAGGAGCACCTGACGAGCAAGGTTTGCATCGTGACGGAGTAGGGCGCGGTTGGTGTCCCGCAGCATGCCGATGACGCTGTTAGACATGACACGGAAGGTGTCCGGAACACGCATCTGTCGTGTGCGCTCTTCCAGCACACGTTCGGCAATGTTCACGCCGCAATCAGCGATTCGCTCGTACTCATTGTTGCACTTGACGATCGTCAATACAGATCGAATGGAGTGCTCGTCGGTCTGTCCCATGCCCAGGAGTGGCACCGAGCGCTTCTCGATCTCTACGTCAATACGATCGATTTCTGTGTCGAGCGTTTCGATCCCTGAGGCCTTGGTCAGGTCAAGGTCGAAGTAACTCTCCACGGCCATCGTGCAGAGGTGCAGGACACGCGCGCCTTGTTCAACCATATCGTGCTCGAGCGCGGTGAGCCGCTCTTGAAAAGTATGCATATCGGAGATCGTACATCGCCCCGCGCATGTCATTGCGCGCGCACTCCTATACTGTGGAGCCCAATGGCAAGGCTTTGCGTCAACATCGACCATGTAGCCACGGTGCGCCAAGCGCGGCGCACCTATGAGCCGAGTCCCATGGCCGCAGCGCATGAGGCGATGGCGGGGGGCGCGCATGGCATCACCGTGCACTTGCGTGAAGATCGGCGGCATATTCAAGACGCTGATGTTGCGGCGCTTGCGGATGCGTTTCCGGGACTGCTCAATTTTGAGATGGCCGCCACCGACGAGATGGTGGCGACCGCGATTCGCATTCGCCCGATCATGGCGATGCTGGTGCCCGAAGGCCGGCACGAGGTGACTACCGAAGGCGGGCTCGATGTGATCGCGCAAGAGACCCGTGTTCGCGAGGTCATCGCGCGGCTCCAGGCGGGCGGAGTGCGTACCAGCATCTTCATCGATGCGATCCCCGCGCAGATAGCAGCCGCGCACCGCTGCGGCGCTGCCGTGTGCGAGGTGCATACGGGGCCATGGGCACACGCCGTACATGACCATGGGGACGACTGCCGTTCGCCGGCGGCGCTCGCTGAACTTGACAAGGTGCGCTTGGCTGGCGAGATGGTTCAGTCACTCGGCATGCAGTTCAATGCAGGGCATGCCCTGAATTTCCTGAATGTTGGACCGATCGCCGCTTTACCTGGTTTGAACGAATTACACATCGGGCACTCCATCGTCAGTAGCGCGGTGTTTCTTGGAATTCGGGCGGCGGTGCAACGCATGCGTTCCTGTATCGACATCGCCGCGCCCGCCGTACACTGATTTGCATGACTGCACGCCTCTCTTTCCACGGCTGTTACACCGCCATCGTCACGCCTTTCTCCGATGACGGATCCACGGTGGACTTTGGAAAGCTTGAGGCAGGCATTCGTCGCCAAGCAGCGGGTGGCGTCACTGGCATCGTTCCGTGCGGCACTACTGGCGAGAGTCCAACGCTGACTGAAGAGGAGCATGCGCGCGTCGTCGAGACTGCGGTGCGCGTTGGGCGCGCCGCCGGTTTGCAGGTGATCGCTGGAGCGGGTTCCAACTGCACTGCACACGCCGTTCACTTGCAGAAACTGGCACGGCAATTGGGCGCTGACGCCGGTCTGCAAGTCACGCCGTACTACAACAAGCCATCGCAAGAAGGCATCTACCGCCACTTCATGACGGTGGCCGATTCGTGTGACTTGCCGGTGATGCTTTACAACATCCCTGGTCGCGCCGCAGTGGCGATCGCCCCTGAAACCGTTGAACGTCTCGCTCAGCATCCCAATATTCAGGCGATCAAAGAAGCCACCGGCTCGATGGATTCTGCCAGTGAAATTCGGCAGCGTTGCAACATCACTGTTCTCTCCGGCGATGACAGTTTGACACCGAGCTTTGCAGCGGTCGGCGCCAAAGGTGTAGTCAGCGTCGTCAGTAACTTGGTACCTGCGCGAGTTGCAGAACTGTGCCGATTGCTTACCGCCAACAACTTCAGCGCGGCGCTTGAAGTCCATATGGCCATGCTGCCGCTTTCCAAGGGGCTCCTGTCGATTGACGTCAATCCAGTACCCGTCAAGTATGCACTTTCGTTGCTTGATCTTGATACCGGTGCGGTTCGATTGCCACTCGCCCCCGTGTCGGCGCAGGCGGCGATTCGCATCCGCGAACTTGTTGCCAACGCGGGAATCGTTGCGACCGTCAGCATGCATGCTGGGGCGGCCCATTGAATCTCCACGCAGCCCAGTACGACACCGCCGCACTTCCATACAAGGTC
>NSIA01000171.1 GCA_002737585.1 Planctomycetaceae bacterium
CCTGCTCCGCGCAAACGCCATCGCCGCCAATTTCTATCGCAAGGCGCTGGCGCACGCGGAGATTGGCGCTCGCTCGCGCGCCGCCCTCGATGCACGCAATGTTTCGGAAGCGATGCGCGAACGTTTCAATATCGGCGCGGCGCCCGATGGATGGGATACGTTCGTTCGCCACCTCGAACGCCTGCGCGCCCATCACCAAGGCGGCGGACGTACCGATGATGGCGCCCGCGGCAGCGATGCCGTTCCAGACCTTGATGTCTTCCGAGCAGCCGGCCTTGTGCGCGATGGGCGCCAAGGTCCAATCGACGGATTCCGCAACCGGGTGATCTTTCCGATTTGCGATGAAATGGGCGCTCCCATTGCATTCGGGGCACGGCAGCTCAACGCCGAAGACCAGCCGAAATACCTGAATTCCCCTGAAAGCGGCGTCTTCCACAAGGGACGCGGCCTGTACGGCATTCACCTGGCAAAGAAGTCCATCATTGATTCCCGCACCGCACTCATCTGCGAGGGATACACGGACGTCATCGCCTGCCACGCAGCCGGTGTGACCAACGCCGTGGCAACACTCGGCACTGCACTCACCCGCGAGCACGCCCGTGGCCTGAAGCGCATCGCCGAACGCATCGTGCTGCTCTTTGATGGCGATGCCGCTGGGCAGAAAGCCGCAGACCGCGCCATCGAAGTGTTCTTTGCCGAGCCAGTCGATGTGCGCATCTGCACGCTGCCCGATGAACTTGACCCGGACGAACTGCTGCGTCAGCCCGATGGCCGCGAGCGTTTCGATGCCGCACTTGCCAACAGCGAAGATGCACTCCGGCACTTCGTCCGCCGCTTCCGTCAAGATTTCCGCGGCGCCAACGGATTGAGTGCGCAACAGCAACGGATCGAAGCAGTGCTGGCGCGACTTGTGGAACTTGGATTCCGCGCCATGCCTGGTCTGCGCAAGACATTGGTGATGTCCAGCCTGGGCTCCATCACCGGTTTGCCGGAACGCGATCTGGAAGCAGCGCTTGAGGCAGTGAAAGCGCCCACGCCCCGCTCGGCTCCGGAGGAGACGGTTGAGGTGAAGACCGGCGCGGTGTACCGACCGAGTTTGGAAGAACAAGGCTTTCCCATTCCGCAGGCACGCGCTCGTCGCGATGCCGAGCGCGGCCTCTTGGCCATCCTGCTGGCGCACCCGCAATTGGGCGCGGCACGGGTTCGCCTTGACGACGGATCATCGCTTCCGGTCACCGAAGCCATCACCCCCGAAAGCTTCCTGGACCCGGACTGCCGCATGGTGCTGGAACCGATTCATCTGTGGCTGGAAGATCAGCACCCCTTCACCATGGACGAAGTGTTGGCGGAATTGCGCGGGCAAAACGTCAAATCCTGCGCCATTGACTTGGTAATGCTTGGCGAGAAGCGCGCACCGTCCGAGAACATTGCCCTTGAAAGGCTCCAGGAGGCAGTGGACGCATTTGAACGCATCCGACGCTCCCGGACTTCCGTACTTCTCGCTTCGGGAAACATAAATCCTAGTACGATAAGGAGTTCGGACGAACCAAGCGCCCTCGCCGCGCGTTTAGAAATGATTAGGAATCGTGGCAGAGACCCCACCGCGTACGGCCGATTACCAGGGCCAAGTGGAAATCGCACCCCCGATCGTGAAGAAGAATGATGGATGTGACCCCTGAAACCCGTATTAATGATTCTAAGACACTGATTTACCGCCTTTACCTACAGATGACCGATTTGTTCTGTTTGCGTTCATCACACCACGCAGAACCCCTCGCTAGAACTGGAACCTGAACATTGTCACTCGCACTCTCTGACTTAACCCCCGTCCTCCGCCAGCTCGTTGAACTCGGGCGCGGCCGCAAGTGGATCACGTACGAGGAGTACATCCGCTGCGTCCCCGATGAATTCGTCGAGCCTGAGAAGGTTGACGAGATGATTGTCCTCTTGGATGAACTTGGTATCGAACTCATTGATGAGAGCGAGCGCAAGCGCAACGGCTGGGACATGTTTGATGCCCCGCTGCAGACGAACCTGAAGTTCCAGCGCGATGAGAAGAAGCCGAACAAGCCGCCGAAGGTGCAAATGATCGATGAGGACGATGGTCCTCCGGTCGACTTCGATGGTGGATTTGAAGACGAGCAGCACCTCCCCGAGGAGCCTGCTGCTGCTGCCGTCGCCAACGCCGACGAGGAAATTCTTGATGAGCAAGAGACTCAAGCCGCCGTTGAAGCTGCCCTCGCTGAACAAGGTTCGAAGCGGATTGATGACCCGATCCGCATGTACCTCACGCAGATGGGAACGATTCCGCTTCTCACGCGCGAAGAAGAGATTCGCCTTGCAAAGAAGATCGAAACCACGCGCATGTGCTTCCGGCGCATGACGCTTGCCAGTGACTACGCGGCGCAAATGGCCGTGCAGATCCTCAAGCAAGTTCATGCTGGAACGCTGCCGTTTGACCGCACCATGCGCATCTCCACCGCTGAGGAGAACCACAAAGAAACCCTGGCGGCGCGCATTCCTGCCAACCTGCCAACGATTGAGCGTTTGCTGAACCGCAACCGTGAGATCTTTGAACTGCTCGACACCACACTTGCCGACGCAAAGCGCGCGCAAGTGACCAAGGAGTTTGATCACAACCGTCGCAAGATCGCTGTGCTCCTTGAAGAGTGCTGCCTGCGTACCAGCCGCATTCAGCCGCTGCTTCGCAAGCTGCAGGGTCTTGACAAGAAGGTCAAGGAAATCCATCACCAACTGAAGAAGGCTGACAAGCATCCAGAGCGATTCGATCCAGAAGATCTCACCGTCATGCGCGACGAGATCGATGGACTGCGCAGCATGGTCTTGGAAAGCTCAGAGAACCTTGATGGTCGCGTGCGTCGGATTGAGCGCGCGTTCCTTGAGTATGAACAAGCCAAGCGCGACCTCTCCGGCGGCAACCTGCGTCTGGTGGTCTCCATTGCCAAGAAGTACCGCAACCGTGGCTTGCCGTTCCTGGACATCATTCAGGAAGGCAATACCGGCCTGATGCGTGCCGTGGATAAGTACGAATACAAGCGCGGCTACAAGTTCAGTACCTACGCCACGTGGTGGATCCGTCAGGCCATCACCCGCGCGATCGCCGATCATGCCCGCACCATCCGCGTGCCGGTGCACATGATCGAAACGATGTCCAAGCTCCGCACTATCCAGAAGCACCTGCTTCAGGAACTCGGACGCGAGCCAACGGTGGAAGAGATTGCTCTCCGCGCCAAGATGCCGATCGAGGAAACTCGTCGCGTCATGAAGGTCAGCCGTCACCCGATTTCGCTCGACCGTCCGGTCGGCGAGAGCGAAGACAGCCACTTCGGCGACTTCATCGAGGATGAACGCCAATCCAGCCCGCACGAGGCCGCCTCAAGCGAACTCTTGCGCCAGCGCATCAATGATGTGTTGCGCACGCTCACCTACCGCGAGCGTGAGATTCTCAAGCTGCGCTACGGTATCGGCGATGGTTACACCTACACGCTTGAAGAAGTCGGTCGCATCTTCAAGGTCACGCGCGAGCGCGTTCGCCAAGTGGAGAACAAGGCGATCCGTAAGTTGCAGCACCCGGTTCGCCGGCAGCGGCTTGCTAGCTTCCTGGATCAGGAAGAGGGTTCAGACAGCTGAACCTGCACTCGATGCAGTCCGTTTGATGACACCAGTCATTTCCCGACGCGCGCTTCTCACGGAGCGCGCGTCGGTCGTTTGCGGGCGCGCGTCGTTCGTCCGGGCAGTGGTCGATGGTTTGCGGGCGCGCTACTTCGTCGGCGCGATCGCCCGGCGCTCGATGCCGCGTGCCACCAGTACAAAGCACACCTTCGGTACCAGGTACATCGCCACCGCGACCCACCACGGAACACCCCACGCCCACACGGCGCACATGACTGCGGCGGCGGTTCCAATCACCGGAATCCAACAGACGGCTATCGCCAATGCCACGGCTACTTCGCGCTGTGGATTGTCGGACAGCTTCATGAAGGCCAAGTACATCGGTACCGCCTCCCAGAAAGAGATGAGCATCCAGCCGACCACCAATCGAATGCGTCTGCCGCGCACTGAGCGGCGATCCATCGGGTAATCGGCCTTCTCTAAATCTCCAAATGCTCCAGTCATGCGTCCATTCCTCCACTGTGCTGCGTGATCGAATCATGAACGGGCGGCGCAATCGGCTCTCGAAGTCTGGCAACGCGTTCGTAGGCGGCGCCAAACAACGCCAGCGCAAATGTTCCTGCAAACCAGCCGCCGATACTCATCAGGACGACCGCCATTGCAATCCCGTAAGACTTGGCACTCCCCATTCCGCTCGTGGCCGTTGACCACGCCAGCCAGCCAGGAAGGAGCGCGGCGATTGCGACGGCCATGGCCACCAAGACCACACCAACCATTCCCATCTGCACAGTGCCATCGGTCCATTGCCAACTGAGCGTCACCGACGCCATGCCACCAATACGCGGTCGCTCCGGATCGGCGACACGCACAATGGCAAACCACAGCCGTGCCGTCAGCCACAGGGTGATACTCATGATGAGCGCACCGATCACCAGCAGCACCCCAGGAGTCACTATGCCAGAGATCGCGCGCGATGCGGACCCGATCAGGGCCATGGAGTTGATCAGCCCAACTGCCATGGCAGCGCCGCCGCCGATCAAGAGCGTTACCAGCGCGGCGCCCAGCGTTGGGACGTAACGCCGAAATCCGCACGTCATATCCGCAAAGCGGGCATTGCCACGTACCGCGCGCGCACCCAATACGGTGGCGCCAGCAGTCAGGGGAAGTACCAGAAAGAACCCAAGCAGCGTGGCTCCACACAGATTGCAGCACGCGGGACCAATGGCCGACAACTCCCGTACTGCTTCCTCCGGATCCGGCGCCTGATCGCCGCGTGCCGCTGCCCGAGCCGTAGCTTGCTCCATGCGCTGGGAGGCATCCCACTGCGCCAATTGCGTGGGCGCGTTGGCAAGAGCCAACACCAGCACCGCAGCCGTCAGCAGTCCCATGCGGGCGCGCCACGCCGTCAACGCCGTCAGAATGACGGGTCCGACGAACGCCCCGTTGGCTTCCGGGCTCGAAGACCCACCACTCTGCATCCGATTGGCAGCAGGCAATTGGCTCATTGCCGCAGGGTACCCGCGCCATCGCGCTACGCTCCGCACTTGCGACCGCTGCGCAAAGAGAACCACCTATGGCACTCCCACATCTCACCGACGAACAAACCCGCACCTGGACCCGATCACAGAAGGATCATTGGTGGCTTGAGACAGTGTTTCGCGGCAATATGCCGCAGCTGACCTTCCGTGCGGCAGTCACCGGATTCATGCTCGGTGGGGTCCTGAGTGCCACCAACCTGTACATCGGCGCCAAGACCGGCTGGTCACTTGGGGTGGGCGTCACCAGTGTGATTCTTTCCTTTGTGATCTTCCGCGCCATGGCACGGCTGCAGTTGTCCAAGGACATGTCCATCCTGGAGAACAACGCAGTTCAATCGATCGCTACCGCCGCGGGCTACATGACCGGTCCGCTGATCAGCGCACTGATGGCGTACATGTTTGTCACGAACACCGTGATGGCATGGCACCAAATGCTGATTTGGAACGTGGTGGCCAGCATCTTGGGCGTGCTGGTGGCCTTCCCCATGAAGCGCCGATTTATCAATGATGAACAACAACCGTTCCCAGAGGGACGCGCGTGCGCGGTGGTACTTGATTCGCTGTATCCGCACGCACCTGCCGGCGGCACTAAGAATTTGGACGCTGCTGGATTGCCGATTGAGTCAGATACTCGGACCGATGGCACTGGCGTAG
>NSIA01000172.1 GCA_002737585.1 Planctomycetaceae bacterium
TTGCATGGGGTCAAGTGCAAAGATCCAGTCCCCGCGCGCCACGCGCATGCGACCTCGCCAGAGCGCGTCACCGGCAGCCAGCCACTTAGCGGTCTCCTTGGGAACGTTGGCGCCGCGCACATCGCGCACATCACTCCACGCGACCGACTGCTGCTGCTCAAGGCCGCCGCGTCGAGTACGCACTTCGATGCCCGCGGGTCCCACACTCACGATGTCTCCGTCAATGGACGGCGCACTGCCGCGGAGTTCAATGACGTCGGCGCACAGTGGCGCGTTGACCACGCCCATGGCGATCGTCACAGCAACGGTGGGAGCAAGCGTTCGCCATCCGCTCAACGTAACTCCGAAACGTAGCGATCGTGTGCTCACGGCGGATTGTCTCCGTTGCCACCCTTCGGGCGCACTTGCCGGAATTCACCATCGGCCTCCTGTGCTATTTGTCGCAATTGCTGACTGCCCGACTCATCGCCGAAGGCAATCGCGTTGATGGTGACGCGCTTACCACGCGCGTTCATCTGCCTGATCTGCGCGATCGATTCGGGCGGGATTTCACCATCGGAAAGGAAGAAGATCACGTCGGGGCGCGCGTCGAGTGCAAACACCGCGCGAAACGCTGGTGTTGGCTCAGTACCGCCGGAAGGACCCACATTGTTCAACCACGTTTTAAGCTTCTTCACCATGCTTGAGCGCACGCGCTCCCAGCGATCGCTGAATGCCCACGGCTCGGAGCTGTCGTAGAACACTACATAGACAGACGCAAAGTCCGGCAGTGCCACGATCGCCTTGTAGAGCTCCTGCTTCGCTTCGCCAATGCGACCGTTGACCATTGATCCGCTCTTATCAACGATGAACGCAAACCGCGTGCCGCGACCGCCGACGCCAAAGAAACTCGTTCCGCCAGCGCCGCCGCTCAGTCCGCCGCCACCGCCGCCGCCCGCACCGCCTGCGCCGCCGCCACCGCCGAAGCCGTCTCCACCGCCGCCACCCGGACCAAATCCGCCGAATCCGTCCGCGCCACCCTCGCCAAGTCCAGTGCCTTCGCCGAGTGCGCCAGCCAATGGGTCGTCATTCATGGTTGGCGCGGATGGCGCTTCCGAGGATGCAATCTCTGGGCTCTGCGGCGCATCGCCCCCGGTCGCCGCGGTTGCTGTCTCCGCGTCGCCTGAGTCTTCCGGAAGCACTGACAATTCAATCATCGCCTCGCCGGGACGCGGCGCGCCGGCGCGATCAATGTTGGTCACCGCAAGCCACACCAGAAGGACGCCATGAATAGGCAAACTGAGCGCCAGCCCCAACAGCATCCATCGCAGTCCCACCGTCCAAGCACGCGCGCCGCCCGGACGCGCCGCAGCATCCACGGGTTTACTGGCGGCAAGGATGGGCGACGGTGTGGCCACGGTCGCATGGTAGGTCGAAGCGGCTGCGGACCTCCCCCATTTCCCTGCCGCCGCGAGGGCGGTCGGGCATCTACCATGCGACACCCCCGGCGCGTGTGCGCCACAATCAAACTGGAGGACGCGTGGCCAAGCGCTTCGAACGAGTGGTGCTGAAAGTGAGCGGCGAGAGCCTCTCGAAGCCCGGAGAACTGGGCATTGATCCCGAGGAGCTTGGTCTCCTTGCGGACGAGATCGCCGACGCGTACCGCAAGGCCAGCCCCGTGCAATTGGCAGTGGTGGTGGGTGGTGGCAACATCATCCGCGGCGCGCGACTTGCTGCCACTGGCAAGGTGGATCAGTCGACCGCCGACTACATGGGCATGCTGGGCACCGTGATCAACGGGCTGGCGCTGAAGGAAGCCCTTTCGCATGTCGGTATTGAGGCGCGCGTCATGAGTGCCATCAATCTGACTGCCGTTGCCGAGCCGTTCATTCGCGCACGCGCGATCCGCCACCTTGAGAAGGGGCGCGTGGTGATCCTGGTTGCGGGAACCGGTAATCCATTCTTCACGACCGACACCTGCGCCAGTCTGCGCGGCATTGAACTCGGTGCGCAGGCTGTGCTGAAGGCAACCAAGGTCGACGGCATCTACACCGCTGATCCGAAGAAGGACCCGAAGGCCACGCGTTACGAGAAGCTGAAGTTCTCCGAAGCGGTCGAGAAGAAACTGGCGGTCATGGATCTCACCGCACTCACCATGTGCATGGAGCATTCGCTGCCAGTAGTGGTGTTTGACTTCCGAACCAAGGGCAACATCCAACGAGTGCTTGAGGGCGATTCAAGCGTCGGCACTGTCGTTACCAACTGAAGCAGGCGCAACTGCGCACCAATTGAAAGGCAATTGAACATGGATATCGATACAACACTGCTTGAAGCCGAAGACCGCATGAGCACCAGCGTGGACTATTTCCAGCGCGAACTGCGTGGCATGCGCACTGGTCGCGCCACCACCGCGCTGCTGGAATACGTCAAGGTTGAGTATTACGGCTCAAGCACTGACCTGCGCGAACTGGCGGCGATCAACGTTGCTGATGCAACGACGTTGCTGGTCAAGCCGTTCGATCCCAGTTCCAAGACGGAAATTGTCAAGGCCATTGAGTCTGCAGGTATCGGCGTTCGTGCCATGGCTGAAGGTCCCGCGGTGCGCGTCAGCGTGCCAGCACCCAGTTCTGATCGCCGTAAGCAATTGATCACCCAGGTCAAGAAAGCGTCCGAGGATTCCAAGGTGGTCATTCGCAACGAACGTCGCGATGCCAACAAGGCGATCGATGCAATGCTTGCGGATAAGAAGGCCGGCGTGACTGAAGATCAAGCCGAAGCCGCCAAGGAAAGCATGGACGAACTGACCAAGAAGTACACCAAGAAGATCGATGAGTTCTTGGAGAAGAAGATCACTGAGATCGAGGAAGTCTGAGCAGTTCCGACTGCAACGCATCATGCACTGCCCCTACTGTGACCGTGACAAAGACAAGGTGATCGACAGCCGCCCGAGCGACTCGGGCGATGCGATCCGTCGTCGTCGCGAGTGCTTGGCATGCAGCAAGCGGTTCACTACGTATGAGCGTGTTGAACGCACGGAGCGATTGATGGTGATCAAGCGTGATGGGACGCGGGTGCCGTTCAATCCGGAGAACATCATGCGCGGCATCGTGGCGGCGTGCGGTAAGCGGCCGGTGCCAGCGACTGAGAAGGAACGCGTGATCCGCGAGGTGGAAGAAGAGATGCACCGCGAGTTTGAGCGCGAGGTGCCCAGCCGCGCGATCGGCAAGCGGGTCGCGGACAAGTTGCGCGCGGTGGACCACGTGGCGTACATCCGCTTTGCAAGCGAGTACTACCAATTCAGCACCATGGGCGAATTCCAGCGAGAGTTGGACGATTTGGCAGACAGAACCAGCCCGGCGCCCGGTCATCCCGACCTGTTTTCAGGTCAGTGACCTGCATCTAAATTCGGTAGCCTCTGCGTCCCATGCCACGGATCACGCTCCCCGACGGAACAGTCAAGGATTTCACCGCACCCGTTACCGCCGCCGAGGTTGCTGCCTCGATCGGTGCCGGTCTCGCCAAAGCCGCCATCGGCGCCAAGGTGAACGGCGAGCTGCGCGACCTCTCCACGCGCCTCACCACCGACTGCTCGCTCTCCATCGTCACGCCCAAGAAGCGTGAAGGCGGCGCCGATCCAGATGGCCTGTTCCTCGTCCGCCACAGCGCCGCGCACGTGATGGCTGAGGCCATTCAACGCCTCTTTCCGAATGCCAAACTTGTCTACGGTCCACCGGTTGACACCGGCTTCTATTACGACATCAGTTTCGACGGCGGACGATCCATGTCCACCGACGACTTCGCCGCCGTTGAAGCAGAGATGGCAAAGATCGTCGCCGAGAACCGCCCGTTCACGCGCTATGACATGCCTGCCGCTGAGGGACTCAAGAAGGTCCAGTCCGAAGGATCGAAGTACAAACTCGACAACGCCGAACGCGCCTGCGTTGCTGGCAGCGAGACGCTGAGTTGGTATGCCACTGGCACACCAGGTAGCGGCTGGGAAGACTTATGCCGCGGACCGCACGTTCCAACCACCGGAAAGATCGGCGCGTTCAAAGTCACAAGCCTCGCTTCCAGCTATTGGAAAGGCGACGAAACCAGCGATCGCCTCACGCGCGTGTACGGAACCGCCTTCGCCACCAAGGAAGAACTTGCAGCGCACATCGCCCTGCTTGACGAAGCCAAGAAGCGCGACCACCGCGTGCTCGGCAAGCAACTGCGCCTCTTCCACATTGATGAAATGGTTGGCCAAGGCCTGATCCTGTGGACGCCCAACGGCGCCGTCATTCGTCAAGAACTGCAGACATTCATCAGCGACGAACTGCGCAAGCAGGGCTACAGCCAAGTCTTCACGCCGCACATCGGCAAGCTTGATCTGTACCGCACCAGCGGTCACTTCCCCTATTACCGCGAGAGTCAATATCCGCCGCTCGTGGAACATGACCAACTCAGCCAACTCGCCAAAGAGGGCTGCAGCTGCGGCGACCTAGTGAATCGCATGGAGAAGGGCGAGATCGACGGCTATCTCTTGAAGCCGATGAACTGCCCGCATCACATTCGCATCTTCGCAAGCAGCCCACACAGTTACCGCGATATGCCGGTGCGCCTCGCCGAATTCGGCACCGTGTACCGCTGGGAACAGTCCGGCGAAATCGGCGGCATGACGCGCGTCCGCGGCTTCACGCAAGATGACGCGCATCTCTTTGTTCGCGAAGACCAAGTGGCAGAAGAAGTGCTCGGCTGCCTGAGCCTGGTCAAACTGATCTTCGGCACACTCGGTATGAATGAATACCGCGTGCGCGTTGGTCTGCGCGACCCGGACAGCGCCAAGTATGTGGGCGACCCCAAGAACTGGGACAAGGCCGAAGAAGCCTGCCGCGCTGCCGCAAAGACGCTCGGCGTTCCGTTCAGCGAAGAGCCCGGCGAAGCTGCGTTCTATGGGCCAAAGATTGACTTCATCGTCAAGGATGTCATCGGCCGCAGTTGGCAGCTTGGCACCGTGCAGGTGGACTACAACCTGCCGATCCGCTTCGACCTCTCCTACAACGGCGCGGACAACCAGCAACATCGCCCGGTGATGATCCACCGCGCCCCGTTCGGAAGTATGGAACGATTCGTCGGTTGCTTGATCGAACACTTCGCGGGCGCGTTCCCGCTGTGGCTTGCACCGGAACAAGTCCGCGTGCTGCCGATCAGCGAGAAGAGCAATGATTACGCGCGCGAGCTGTACAACGCGCTGCGCGCCGCCGGTCTGCGCGTCACGATCGATGACGGCAACGACCGCGTCCAAGGCAAGATCAAGGACGCCAGCGATATGAAGGTGCCCTACTGCGCCGTGGTCGGCCCGCGCGACGCCGAAGGCCGCAAGGTCAGCGTCCGCGCGTTCGGCACGGAAGCAAACTTGGGCGAGATCGGTTTCGACGCGTTTGTTGACGGCCTGGTGCGCGAGTACCGCACCCGCGGCGCAGAGACGGTCAAGGGGGGGATGGGCGCGCCGGTCAAGTGACTGGCGGTGGTCGCCCGAAGGTACGCACACGCTGCTTCTCGGCAACGCCGCGGGATCAACACGGTGGGTTGGCGCCAGCCTTGCCGCGGCCTCTAATCGCTA
>NSIA01000030.1 GCA_002737585.1 Planctomycetaceae bacterium
TGCTCGGCGAAGAGACGCTGGTCTTGTGCGGCGACGGTCCGCTGATCCGTCCGCACACCTTGCAAGTGCTGCTTGACACCCATCGCAACACCGGCGCGAGCGCAACGCTTGCCACTGCAGTGATTGCCGATCCCCAAGGATATGGCCGCATTCAGCGTGATTCCAACGGGAATTTCGCGCGGATCGTGGAGCAGAAGGATGCTTCACCAGAGCAACTCGCCATCTGCGAAATCAATCCCTCCTACTACTGCTTCCGCACGGCGGATCTCTTTGACGCGCTCAAGCGCGTGACCAATCAGAATGCCAGCGGCGAGTACTACATCACCGATGTGTTTGAATTGCTGCTCCGCGACGGCAAGCGCGTGAGTGTGGTGGATGCTGTGCCTGCTGAAGATGTGCTCAGCGTGAACACGCTCGAACAACTTGCTGAAGTCAGCCAAATTCTTGAAAGTCGTTCGTCCACCAACACGGGAGCACGAGCATGAGCACCATGGATCGCGACAATCTCAAGATCTTTGCATCACGCAGTGGGCGCGAGCTTGCGCAGAAGATGTGCGACCACATTGAGTTGCCGCTTGGCCAAGCAGAGACCGTGCAGTTCCCAGACGGCGAACTGCTCGTCAAGCTTGCCGAAGATGTGCGCGGTCGTGACTGCTATGTAGTTGCCAGCACATCAGCACCAGTCAATGACAGTTTGATGGAGCTCTTGGTCTATATCGATTGCCTACGCCGCGCCAGCGCTCGGCGAATCACCGCGGTCATTCCGTACTTTGGCTACGCCCGTCAAGATCGCAAGGACGAGGGGCGCGTGCCGATTACCGCCAAACTGGTGGCCAACTTGATCACTGGCGCCGGCTGCGACCGCGTCTTGTGCGTTGATTTGCATGCTGCGCAGATCCAGGGCTTCTTTGACATTCCGGTGGATCACCTCACCGCCGCCCCGGTGCTTGCTGAGCATTACCTTGCCCTGCGCGACCAACTTGGTGAATGCGTGGTGGTGAGCCCCGATGTCGGCAATGTCAAGGTGGCAAACATGTTTGCCAACCTGCTTGGCTACGACATGGCCATCATTGATAAGCGCCGCCAAAGCGGCTCCAAGGTCAGCGTCAAGAATTTGATCGGCGAAGTGAAGGGCCGACGAGTCCTGATGTTTGACGACATGATCTCCACCGCCGGCACCGTTGCTGAAGCCGCGCGGGTGGTCATGGACGAAGGCGCCACCGCATGCGAATGTGCGTGCACGCATGCCGTACTGGTTGGCCAAGCCTTTACCCGGCTCAATACGCCGGTCATTGAACGAATCACCATCACTGACACCATCCCAGGCGGCGAACGCCTGAATTCACTTGAGCACAAGCTGGTGGTCCGCTCCGTTGCGCGGCTACTGGGCGAAGCAGTGCACCGCATTCACCATGATCAAAGCGTCAGCGCCATGTTCCGCGATGGGATTGGCGTGAAGCGCTAACAGACTTCCGATTTCAAGAGGCGCCCGGCCGTTCGGGCGCACATCACTGTTTACTGACACCACCATCACACTCCATCCCCGAAAGGAGACATCAAACATGTCCAAGGAGACTCCGGTACTGGTCGCGAAGAAGCGCGACAAACTCGGCTCGCGATTCGCTCAGCGCCTTCGCGCAGCAGGCGAACTGCCTGCCAACCTGTTCGTCGCCGGCAGCGCGCCGATGCCGATCAGCCTGAATGAGCACGCCACCATTTATGCCCTCAAGAAGGGCGCACACGTCTTGGCGCTCAAGTTCGAAGACGGCGCAACTGACACGGTCCTTGTGAAGGACCTGCAGTTTGGCTATCTCGGCGACAACGTCATTCACATTGACTTGGCGCGCGTCAATCTTGACGAGGTCGTCACCGTCAAGGTGCACCTCTCCTTCGTTGGTACGCCTGATGCGGCCAAGAAGCCTGGCGCCATCATCATCCACGACATGCCGCAGATCGAAGTGTCGTGCAAGGTGCGCGACATTCCGGAAGAGATCAAGATCGATCTCTCACAGATGGGCGAGACGCTCACCGTTGGCCAGCTCAAGCTGCCAGCCGGCATCACCGCTGTATCCGATGCGGACGCTGCTGTGATCCGCGTTCAGATCGTCAAGGAAGAGGCTGCTGCAGTCGGCGAAGCCGCTGCCGTGGATTCCAAGACCGGAACGCCGGAAGTGCTCACCGCCAAGAAGGAAGAGGGCGACGCGAAGAAGTAATCGTGCCTATGAAGTTTGCAGTAGCTCAAGACACCGTGTCGCGAGCAGCATGAACACTCCGATACGCCAGCAGCGAGCGAACTATGAAGCTCATCGTCGGACTTGGAAACCCCGGAAGCGAATACGCAGGAACCCGCCACAATGTGGGTTTCAGCGTGATCGATCGTCTTGCCCGACGCTTTGCGCCGGACGCGGCACCGAAGTCCAAGTTTGCCGGCCTGTTGACGGATGCGGAGATCGGTGGCGAGAAGTGCATTCTTCTCAAGCCGACGACGTTCATGAACCTCTCCGGACGCTCGGTCCTGGAGGCGCTGCAGTTCTTCAAGCTCGAAGCTTCCAAGGATCTCTTGGTGATCGTCGATGATCTCGCCCTCCCCTGCGGCTCCATCCGGCTTCGTCCGGACGGCTCAAGTGGCGGGCACAATGGGCTCACCGACATCGGTCTCAAGCTTGGGTCAAACTACTGGGCGCGCTTGCGGATCGGCATCGATCTGCCAGGGCGTATCCCGCAGTCGGACTACGTGCTTGGGAAGTTCTCGCCCGACCAGCAACCGCTGGCGGACGCGTCCATGACAGAAGCCGCGCAAGCAGCTGARGTGTGGGCGAGCAAGGGACTCCAGGAGGCAATGAATCGTTTCAACACCAAGGCCACGCGTGGCGCGGCCATTGATAGCAACAACAGTCACTCAACGAAGGAAACCACATGACAACGACAGAGATTCGAAACGGAAAGTACGAGGCTATGTTCCTCTTCCCGCAGGCAGCATCCGCTGACCTGACGGCAGCAATTGACCACATCAAGGAGTGCCTCTCCAAGGGTGACGCCACCCTGTGCAGTTTGGTGAAGTGGGACGAGCGTCGACTCGCCTACGACGTCAAGGGCAACAAGCGCGGCGTGTACTTCCTGACCCGATTCACCGCCGACACCCGCAAGGTGAAGGAAATCGAGCGCGATTGCCGCCTCAGTGAAAAGATGCTCCGCGCGCTCATCGTTCGTAACGATGAGCTCACCGACGAGCAGATGTCGAACGTCGAAGCCGCGCAGCGCACGGCCGACGAGGTCAAGCTCCGCGAGGACGCCCCAGCCACCAGCGAGGAGTGATCCTCCGCTGCTATCCGCAGTGAATTCAACAGGCCGCGCATCATGTGATGCGCGGCCTGTTTGTTTATCGATTCGGATGGAGTCAGGCGCACGCCTGCGCGGTCAATCATTCACCGTAGTGATGCAGGATGTAGCGCGCCACGTAATCCAGAATGCTGAGCGCTTCCGGGATGTCCGGATTGCTGGTGGCGCCCATCGGTTCAAAGCGCATGCCACGGAAACGTTCTGCCGCCTCCGCTGCTGGGAGGCCATGCTGTAGAACCAAACTGAACGCGCGGCAGAAACCTTGAATGAGGCCAGAGAGAGTGGAGCCCTCCTTACTCATCTTGATGAAGAGTTCGCCCGGTCGCCCATCGGCGAATAGGCCAACCGTGAGATAGCCCTCATGCCCGTTAATTGCGAATTTGTGCGTGATGGAACTGCGAGTACTCGGAAGTGTCTCGCGCTTGGAAACTGCTGCTGTCGTCATGGAGAGGTCGCCTTGCTCGTCCTGAGCGGAAGTCGGCGGAACATCTGAAATGCCAGCCGCCGCGACCGTACGCGGTGCCGGGGTGGAACTCGCACTGCCGCCATGCGGTGCGCGCT
>NSIA01000037.1 GCA_002737585.1 Planctomycetaceae bacterium
TCRAAGACGTCRATAAAGATCACCCGGTCAACGCCCAGTTCCTCGGCAATGGTTCCAAGTGGAAGCGTGGTCCAACTTGGCGTGCGGTAGCACCACGCCAACGACTCGCGCCAATCAAGCACCTGAACGCCACTGACGTGCTCCTTGACGCCGGCGGCAATATTGCCCGCAACGTTTGGAACAACGGTCGGATATTCATAGAGCACACTGCGTTCAGCATTAACAACCACTGCAACGGTCTTATTTTCAAGGCCGCGGTACTTGGCAAGTACCTCAACCTTCTTTTCAACCTCAATAGCCTCGCCGACCTTGGAGACCAAACCCATGGCGCCGCACGAGGCGAGCACAACGGGCATGACCAGGAGAGCAAGGAAGGCAACAATGCGAGTCTTCATGGTGTTCCGATCGAAGCGGGGAGAAAGCCGCGAACAACCGCGATCTTCCAGCCCCAAGAGAGGAGCGCAAATATTCCAAGGCCAAGCAGAAACCGCGGCGTCAGGCGATCGCCAAGAACATGTCCGAGCCGGCTACCGGTTACGGCCACATAGGTGCCGACCAATGCCGTGGCAGCCGTACCAAGGGCAAGGACGAATCCCATGGGCTGTACGCGCGCCGAGGCCAAAAGGCTGCCATGCGCCGCGTGTGCAAACGCGGTGGTCATGCCGCAGGATGGGCAAGGCATGCCGTAGCCCGCCATCCAACCACAGGGGGCCATGCCAAGCATTTGGTGCGTTCCGTGACCTTCCGCGGACGGAGTCAACCACGCTGCAACGCCGAGTACGCCAAAGGCAGCCACCGCGAGTGCTGCGCAGACGACCCGCTCACCCCGGGTGGCCGAGAGCGGGACAGGAGCGGTGGGTGCGGCGGCGGCTCGGCCCGAACGTGCTCCCACCGACTCGCTCCGTGCGGCGGACGGGCGGTTGGGTGGAAACGAAGATGGCTCGACGGACATCGTCATTGCAATGGTCGCGCAGCGTACCTTCCGACGGATGACCTTCGCTGACTCCACCGGCCACACCCACCACACGCCGAGTGCCGCTCCGGCTGCCGCAACCGCTGCTGCGCACACGCCGGCGCACGCCCCGTGGTGGCTCGATGCGCACCTGGATCTGGCATACCTGCACCTTGGCGGGCCGACCGTCACCGAGGAACTCCCTGACCCGGTGACGCGCGGAGTCAGCCTGCCTGCGTTGGCGCGTGGGAACGTTCGAATCTTTTTGGGAACGATTTTTACAGAGGTCGGCACCGACGCGGCAAGTACGCCGTGGGGATACCGCGACCACGATGACATTAAAGGAGCGCACGCAGCGGGCGTTCGACAGTTAAAGATGTATGAGTGGCTTGAGCACACGGGGCGCGCGCGGATTGTGCGCAGCGCAGCGGATTTGGATGCGTGCGCCGCAGCACCGGCGGGTTCGCCGCCTGGAATCGTCATCTTGATGGAAGGCGCGGATCCGGTTCGATCCCCAGACGAATTTGCGTGGTGGCATGCGCGCGGAGTGCGCGTGGTTGGTCTGACGTGGGCGAAGGGCTCGCGGTACGCCGGTGGAAACGCGGCGCAGGGGCCACTCACTGCTATCGGTCGACGCGCTGTTGAGGCCATGGATGCGCTGGGGATCTTGCATGATGCAAGCCACCTGTGCGATGAATCATTTGCTGGCGTGTGCGCGGCCACTTCATCGCGCATCGTTGCCACGCATTCAAATGTTCGTGCACTGGCTGCGCCGGTCGAGCGACATCTGACCGACGCACAGATTGCTGAAATCGCCGCGCGCGGCGGCATGATTGGTTTGAACCTGTACGGCAAATTTCTGACAGCCGGCCGTGCGGCAACGCTTGCGGATGCGGTGGCGCATGTGCAACATGTGGCGGCGATTGCCGGACGAAACTGCGTCGGTCTGGGTAGCGATTTCGATGGCGGATTTGCCCCGGCAGATTGCGCGACTGGCTGCGGTCGGCCCGAGGAATTGCCTGCTTTAGCAGCAGGACTTGCACAGGCTGGCTTCACTCACGCCGAGCAAGCAGCGTTCGCGCATGGAAACTGGCTGCGCACACTGCGCGCTGCCCTACATGATGCAGAACGCGGCGCGGTTAGCCGCATGTCGTTGGGTCGTTGAGCGGCACCACCACATGCACGCGGCCGCTGGGGGTTTCTGCAACGACGAGGACATCAAGAAGGACGCCGGTGCCGTGCAGCGAAATGGCTTCGCGCGCATCACCAAGAAGAATGCGCTCGCGTACTTCAAAGCCGTCCTTGAGTTCCGCGAACGCCATGCCCAAGAGCTCGCGGTGCATGGTGGCCCATGTGCGCGCGGTCCGAACGCGTGCAAGTTGATCGGCGCGACCAACGATGTGCATACGCCGTTCGTCATCAAGCGCCAGTTCAACATCCGGAGCMATCGGGCAGGAAATGCCCAGCGCACGRAGTCCGCGCAGGAGCGGAACGAGCTTGAGTGGAAGTTCAGCAATCGGCAACGCGGCAAATGCGGGGGCCGAGCGAGCAGGCGCGGCGTGCGGAGTGTGCGGCGCGGCGTGAGACGTGTGCGGCGCGTGCGAAGTGTGCGTTGACTGCGAAGTGTGCGTTGACTGCGGCGCGTGCACAGGTTGCGAAGTATGCGCAACATGCTCAGTCTGTCCGGAACGCGGCGCGTGCGTGGTGTCCATTGCGGAGTCCCCGTGTGCAAGTGGTTCTTGGCGCGAAGTGAACGGCTGTGGCATGCTCGGGAACTTTGGTTCCACCGCGGCCGCCTCCGTGTGCATCACCAACGACGCGGCCGGAAGATCCGCATCAAATCNGATS
>NSIA01000038.1 GCA_002737585.1 Planctomycetaceae bacterium
TCAATGCGCGGCAAGCAGGCCACGGTTTCCACATCCACTCCAAGGAACGATCGCGCTGCATCGCCAAGCCGAGCGGCAGCGTGGGCTGCCTGCTCCGCTGTTGCGCCAACGATGACCAGTCCGATGCGCTCAATCGGCGTACCAGCATGGACGCCCTCATCCGCTAGGTATTTCAAGCGCAGATACGCGCCGGTGACGGCAGCTTCATCAGCGCCAGTCATCAAGAGAATTTCTTGCCCAGCAGCAAGTACTTCGGCGGGCGATGTTTCGGCGGGAACACAAATGAGCCAGCGACGGACGGTGCTTGCCGCGCGCGGGAGCCAACGTGAAACCGCCGACGGTCCAGCGGGTGGGACTTGTCGGCCATCAGCACGCAGCAATTCAATGGTGACGTCATCACGTTCAAAGCGAACCAGCGCGGTGGGACCAGCGATGCGCGCCACCGCATCGGCAAATTGCGTGGTCCACAATCCGGCCATCACTGGAAGGTTGCCAACGAGGACGGTGGTCACCGCGCCAAGAGTTGGACCATCCGTGGTGCGCGCTGCCTGACCTTCGCCACCGTTTCCGGTTGTGAAGAGCGCGGCCAAACTTCCGAATGCATCACCGTTCAAACTCATGGTTTCCTCCGCGCTGCCTCCGCAGCCGCGCCTCTCGCTCGGCACAGGCCGGCGAGCACTCACACAGGAAACACCGTCGAGCCGAGTACCGAGCGTCAGACCGACGCTTCCGGCACATCCTGCTCGTGCCCCGACGCCGGGGCGCCCGAGATTCGCATGCGCTGCGCGAGCTCCGCCGCGCGGCCAGTGCCTGCAAGTCTCGGGAGGGTGTGGCCGTCGGAGGTCATGACTGAATCTCCGGGACCGTCGGCAACATACACCGCAGCGGCACTCGCGCCATGGTCAACCGCTTGGGATTCTGCGGAAACCGTGGCTTGTGTGGCCACGATCCACTCGGCGAGGGCGCGGAAATCGTCATGGGCGGGGGAACCAGGGGCGAACGCCACCACAGACTGACCGTAGCTCACGGCTTCGCGTAGCACCTCATGCTCACGAATCGGCGTGGGCGCAATATGAGCAGTGAATTTGCGGCCGATCGCGCCAAGAATGTCGTGCGAAAGCTGGCTGCCATCGCGGTGAAGGGTGGGAACGATGCGGACGGCGAGCTTTCGCCCCACTTGATCGGCCAGGGCACCGATGGTGGCAACCTGCCGCTCGGCGCCGCGGAGGGCAAAGAAGCCCGTCTCCACCGGGACGAGGGCTTCATCAGCAGCGCGCAGTGCGTTGAAGGTCAGGTAGCCGATCGTGGGCGGGCAGTCGATGACGCATCGGTCAAAGTGTGGCGCCACGCGTTCGAGATATCTCAGGAGACGCCGGTCGCGGTCGGGGAGCGAAACCAGACCTCCGCGCGCGCTTTCCAGGCCAGCCAGCGCCACAGTGCATGGCGCCAGGCGCAGTCCACGCGCCACTTCCCAAAGCCATCCAAGCGGATCGCTGCCACCCGGCGGCTCACACAAGAGCGCCTGCGCCAGACTGAATTCGATACGTGTGTCAGGAACACCAAGTCCCGCGGCGCAATGGCCTTGCGGATCCATGTCAACCAGCAGCACTCGCTCGCCTCGCTCGGCCAGTGTGGCGGC
>NSIA01000031.1 GCA_002737585.1 Planctomycetaceae bacterium
CACRGGCGTCAACGATAACGCGCCACCCGGGTTGGGTGGCGCGTTATGGGGTTACTATTTTCCCGGATCCTTTCGAATCCGTCCCCACCCGGAGGCAGGACCCCACCCAGAGGAAGGGGGAGTGAGCGATCAGTGGCCGGTCAGTCCTTCTTGGACTTCTTGCCCTTCTTTGGCTCCTCGGCGGCGGCGGCGGCGGGCTCGTCGGCGGCCGGAGTCTCCTCCTCAGCAGCCTCAGCAGCGGCAGCCGCTGCGGTGAAGTTCTCCAGGGCGCGGTCCGGGAGGACGTCGATGGTGAGTTCCGTCTTGAGGTCGCGGTCAAGCTGAATCAAGCAGCTGTACTGACCGATGCGTCGAATCGGGTTCTGCAGACGAACCGCACGCATGTCAACCATGAATCCGTCCACCACCAACTGATCCGAAATGTCGCGCTGCGTGACGGCGCCGTACAGGACGCCTTGGTCGTTGACGCTGCGGATGAGTTTGATCGCGGCGCCTTCCATGCGAGCCATGAGAGCCTCGCGCTCGGAACGAAGCTTAGAAAGTTCAGCCTGCGCCTGCGCGCGGCGGTCCTTCAATGCCTCGATCTTCTCTTGGGTAGGAGCCTCAGCGAAACCGTGCGTCAGCAAGTAGTTGCGAGCGAAGCCAGGCTTCACTTTGACGACGTCTCCAACGAGACCCAGATTTTCGATGGTGCGGTTGAGCAGGAGCTCAATCTTCTTTGATGCCATGACGCTGTCCTTTTGCGGCTGTGCCGCGTCAAGTTAGGGCTGCCTCGGGGCCCAACCTTTGGAAAGCAACCGACCGCATAGTCGGAAGCGAGGCGAGCCGCGCATTATGGCAGAAAGATGCCGCCGCGGAAAGCCCCATAGGAGCCTCCGCGGCGGACATCGTGGTTCCGATAGCCGTTAAACGCCTGCTCGGCGCAGCAGGATCAGAAAGGAATTTCCTCTTCACTGACGTGCTGGTGCGCCGCTCCGCCTCCCTGTGATGACGCGGAGTTTCCGCCGCGACCACCGCGAGCAGACGAGCCGACCTCTTCGCTGACGTAGCGCTCGCCGGAACCACCACCGCCGCCGCCGCCGCCAGCGCCGCCAGCGGTGCCGAGGAACTGGAAGTTCTCAATGACCACGCGCATCTTGGAGCGCTTGCCACCTTCCTTATCTTCCCACGTGTCGAGCTTCAGGCGACCTTCCAGGAATACGGGCTTACCCTTACTCATGTATTGCTTGAGGACTTCAGCCTGCTTACCCCACGCTTCGCAGTCGACGAACGTGGTTTCTTCACGATCTTCGCCTTCCTTGGTGCGGTACTTCCGGTTGACGGCCAATCCGAAYTCGCACACCGGCTGACCGCCGGGCGTGTGCTTGAGTTCCGGRTCGCGCGTGAGATTTCCAATCAGCATCACCTTGTTGAGATTCGCCATCGTGTAGCTCCTTCTGTGGTTCAGGGTTCGATTGCACTTCGGATCCTCCGAAGCCATCTCGCCCAGTGCGTCCATGCGTCAGGCGTCGCATGACGCCTCTCCGAACTTCAATCAGTATGGACGCGCCCGGTGACACATCTATGGGAATGGGCGGTATTTCCTGACCAATCGTAAAGATTATTTGGACGTTGTAACAAACTGCAGATTCACGCCGTCGCAATCCCTGATCATCCCTCTGCTCACCGTCGCTACTCCCCCACCAACCGACGCCGCAGGACTTGCAACAGCGGCTTGGGCGTGAGAAATGCCTTGGCAGGACGAAGGTAAACGTCCACCACCCCATGCTCGTCGGGCTGGCCAACGACGCGCACCGTTCCTTGGATCCCGGCAAGTCGCGCCTCCAAGGCGCCCGGATCAACCGTGCGGAACACCACATCTTGTTCGCGCCGCGCCACGCTGCGCACACCCATGATGGTGGCAGCAAGGCGAACATCAGCAAGGTCAAGGAGCGTCTGCACCGCTGCGGGTGGTGCTCCGTACGCACTTTCAAGATCGGTGCGCACCTTGGCGAGTTGTGCAGGATCCTTCGCCATGGCAATGCGGCGGTATGCCTCCATGCGTCGCAGATCGCTTGGAACATAGCCGCGCGGAATGCTGGCGGCGATACCAATATCCAACATGGTGTCGCTGGGCACCACACGATCTTCTGAACGCAATTCGCCCACCGCTTGCTCAAGAAGCTGGCAGTACATCTCGTATCCGACCGTGGCAATATGCCCGCTTTGCTCAGCGCCCARGAGATTGCCGGCACCGCGAATCTCTAAATCGCGCATAGCAATTCGAAATCCGGCGCCGAGCATGGAGTAATCCTCGATCGCCTTCAATCGCTTCATGGCGTCTTCGGTCATGACACGATCCTGCGGCAATGTCATATAGCAATAGGCACGGTGCTTGGAGCGACCAACACGACCGCGCAATTGATGCAACTCTGCCAGTCCAAAGATGTTTGCATCATGGATCACCATGGTGTTGGCAATTGGAATATCGATGCCACTCTCAATGATGGTGGTTGACACCAGAATGTCTGCCTCATGACGCATGAACTTGAGCATGACTTCCTCAAGCACGGACGGCGTCATCTGGCCATGACCAATCAAGACGCGCGCATCGGGAACCATGGCCTGCACTTCTGCAGCCACTTTCTCAATGTCATTGACGCGGTTATGAACAAAGAACACCTGCCCCTGCCGCGCCAACTCACGCCGAATCGCCTGCTGAATTCGGCGGGGGTTCCAAGGAATCACCTCCGTCACAATGGCGCGGCGATCCAGCGGCGCGGTAGTCAAGCTCGAGATGTCGCGGATACCCAAGAGACTCATGTGCAGCGTGCGTGGGATGGGCGTGGCACTCAGCGTCAGCACATCCGCTGCCAATCGAAATGCCAACAAGCGCTGCTTGTGCTCAACACCGAAGCGCTGTTCTTCATCAACGATCACCAACCCCAGGTCGGCGAACGCAACATCCTTACTCAGGATGCGGTGCGTACCGATGACTACATCCACTTTCCCGGCGGCGAGATCCGCCAATACCACCTTGCTTTCGGCGGCAGTCTTAAAGCGCGACAGGCTCTCAATGCGAAACGGATACGCGCGGAATCGATCACGGAAGGTGCGCTCGTGCTGCTCGGCAAGCACGGTGGTTGGTACTAGCACCGCGACTTGCCGACCGCTCTCCACCGCCTTGAACGCGGCGCGGATGGCAACTTCTGTCTTTCCAAATCCGACGTCGCCGCAAATCAGTCGGTCCATCGGGCGGGCGGATTGCATATCGCGCTTCACTGAGGCGATCGCCGTCAGTTGGTCTTCGGTTTCCGTCCACGCGAAATCTGCTTCAAATTCATGCATCCACGGTGTGTCTTCCGGGAAGCGAATCCCCGCGCTTGCCTCACGTGCGGCCTGAATGCGCAACATTTCGCCCGCCATATCGCGAACCGCTTCTTGGACGCGTTCCTTCTGCGCTTTCCAACGCTTGCCGCCGATGGTTGCCAGCGTTGGGCGCGTTGCACCCGAGCCGATGTACTTCTGAACCAAGTCAATCTTGGATGCGGGCACATGGATCTTGGCACCACCATCAAACTCCAACGTGAGGAATTCTTCTTCTCCACCGCCAATCAATTGCAGACCATGGAAGCGCGCAATGCCATGGTCGCGGTGCACCACATAGTCGCCCGCGCCAAACTGCATGAATGCATCACGAGTAGTGGCGGCACCAACCCGCTGCACGCGGCGGCGCACTCCGAATCGGTGCAGCACCTCATGCTGAGGAACCACAGCAAATGGCTTATCACTTTCCCAAATGAATCCGCGGTGGACGTGTTGGCGCAGCGTCGCCAACTTGGCAGAGCCGGCGTGTTCGCCGAGTAACTCACACGCGCGCGCTAACTCGCCTTCCGTATCGCAGCACAAGGAGGTGGGCACCCGCGCTGACAACTCGCCAAGTTCTGCGAATGCCTGTGCAACTTCTTCGTCGAAGGCAGGAAGCGTGATCGCCGGCAACGCCACGACGCGGTCGGAAGCATTGGTTGAACTAAACCCGTTGATGTCAACCATCGCGTGACAGCGCGCGCCCAATGACTTAAAGAGCGCCTGCGGTGACAGCACGCCTTGGCCGTCGTTCACTCGTTCCCAGTAGCCGCGCCCCTGCTCAAGTACTTCCGACAATTCCGCAATGATGCACACGGTTTGCCGAGGCAGCAGTTCTGCAATCGATACCTTTCCAGCGTCATCAAGTACCGACGAGATACTGGCGCCAACCAATTGCGCTTCCGGAATGCGTCGATCACTTGCCTGCGTAACTAGATCAATCTCAAAGATGCGCTCGAGTTCATCACCAAAGAAGTCAAGGCGCACGGGCAGCGCCCCGCCCGGCGGAAAGACATCAATGAGCCCGCCGCGCACCGCAAATTCACAGGGATTCTCGATCGCCTCAGTGCGTACGTATCCAGCATCGGCCAGCCACTCGGCCAGTTCACGCGGTGCGCAACGCTGCCCGGCGCGCGCTACGCGGAGTAACCGTGGCAAGAGTGCGGCATCCGGCACCATCTGCATCAGTGAAGGAAACGGGGCTACCAGAATTCCTGGAACGTTTCCCTCAATGAGTCGCCGCACCACGGTCAATCGCTCGGCTAGTAAATCAAGGGCGGAACCACCTTCGCCTGGCGAACTTTCAAGTGCGGGAAGGAGAACCGGCTCCGGACCAACGCCCGCGGCAAAGAGGTCGTTGAGTTCTGAAACAGCTTCGTCGGCTTCATCGATGTGCGCGGTGACCAAGAGCACGGGGCGCTTGGTGCGCTGCGCCAACGCCGCCGCCACAAACACCGTGCTACTGCCCGCTGCACCACGGCACGAAGATGCCCCGCCCGCCTCGACATTGCTGACGAGTGGGTCAATGGCGCTCGCGGCGACAAGCCCACCAAACCAGGTGGGCGACGCATCCTTGGTGGAAGACATCACTGTGGAGCGTAGGCGGGAGCGGAGATGAACGCGCTGATCCGAGCAAGGGCGGCAGGACCAACTCCGCGGACCCGATCGATATCGGCGGTAGTGGCAAACGGACCACGAGCCGCCCGATCGTCCACGATGGCCTGTGCGAGGCCCGGGCCGACGCCGGGAAGCAACGAGAGTTCCGCTGCCGAGGCGCGATTGATATCGATGAAATCCGTACCGATGACAGCCGGACTAGGCACTCGAAAGTACTCAGAAACACTGCTAAATAATGCAGCAAGAGAGCATCCGAGCACCACTACCACCGCGCCGCGGCGGCGCATGACGCTCACCATGCGCATCAACTGTCCTCTGCTGCCGCGCGGGCAATGTCTGCACTCAGCGGAGGGAGGGGCATGCGAATGCGGCGTCGAAAGCGAACAATTCGTTCGGCGGCCGACTTTGGGGTTCCATCGGTGGCAAACAAGCCGCCGTTCTTGATGCCAAGCCCCGCATCATCGCGGAGCCGATCCCACACCACTGCTTGGATGCCGGGATTAGCCATGGCAATTTGGAAACACATGCCAGCCCACGCGCCTTGTGATTCTGTTCCCCATGGCCGGCGCCAGAATCCAGCGCCCGGTTCGGGGTGTGGCTCGCTGGGCGCTCCGCATGCGGTGACCACTACGGGCGGCATTTCCTTGCGACTGGTAAATCGCTCCAGCATGGCCGCAATTTGCATCAAGTCACGCGTTCCCTTGCCACGCGCCGCGTCGCCAACAACCACCGGGATGCCAACAATGTCCACCGGGACACCCTCAGAAACCAGCGATCGCAAATAGCGAATGGCGTTCATGGCGCCGCTTGCGTCCGGAGGAATGTCACCAAACGGATCGCCAATTTCAACAAGCAGCTTTGCGTTCTTCTGCACTTGGCGAACCGCCACAGCGGCAATACGCGTGGCTTGCACCATCGCCTCCGGCGAGAGGGTGGCGGCCTCATTCAAATGGATCGCAGAGACAATGTTCCAGATCGGATTGAGCGGGGCGTAGCGGGTAACCACCTCAGTAATGAACGCGTGCAAGCGATCCTTGAGCTTTGCTGGATCCGCCATGATGGGACGCACCCAGCCAGGAATTCCTGCGGCGCTCGCGTCAAGGAGCGGGCCGGCAATCAATTCACGTTTGCCTGCTTTGGCAAATTGCATCCACCGATCAACCTGTTCCCACACAAACCGACCCTGGGTCGGTTCAATCAAGTGCCACGGCGTGGGCACTGACAAAATGTCAAAGTCTTGCACAAGCGCGGACTTCAGCAATTCTGGCGCCTTCTCAACCGGCACACGCACTCCAAGTGCGCGTTGCGCGCCCTGCTTGGCGTAGCGGCGGTGCAACATCCACTCGGTGCGCTTCATCACCAGCTTCTCGCTGGCATCCATGGCTATCCCCAAGGCATCGCGGTGATGAACCTGCGCGCGATAGGGCTCATGATCCACTGTGCCGGTGACGAACATGGAACGCGCGCGTTCAAACTGCTCGAACGCCTCGGGTGCCTTGGCTGGATCAAGAAAGCCCCAGTTCTCACTCTTCTCTAAGAAAATCTTCACGCGGTGGCGCGCCAGTTCCTCGTACAACCGGTACGGCTCGTTGCGCTGCTCCAAGAGGCACGTCTGCAACATCATCGTGCCGGCTTTGCCTGCATTCACCTCAAGGCACAAAGCGATGGCCGGCTGGGTATCAACCGCCTTGCAGACAATCTTCCCTTTGCTGAATGTCACAACTCCCTCAAGCGCCGTGTCATCGACGCCAAGAATATGTGCATTGACGAGCGGCCAATCCCGCGCCGGCCCGTCCTCGTCGAACACCGTGAAACGAAGCATCCGCCGAGTGTAGCCGGGCAGCAGGTGGTGCTCGACACATGCCTGCGGAAAGGCAGCAAGAAAGCTGACGGGATCTCGGGTGATTACGATGCCACAGATGAACGCCCTCCCCGGCACAGACAGCACGGCACACGCGGTCTTCGAAACGCACTTGCCCCTTGGGGGCCGCCGTCAGGGGAAGGTTCGTGACGTCTACTCGCTTCCGACCAAAGCGGGTGATCGCCCACAACTCTTGGTGGTCGCCACGGACCGAATCAGCGCATTCGATGTAGTGATGCCCACGCCGGTACCAGGAAAGGGTCGACTGCTGACAGAGATCAGCGTTGCGTGGTTCACGTTCTTGCGCTCTCTGGGAATCGCTCCCGATCACTTGGTATCCACCGACGTGTCACAGTTGCAGACACTGGATGATGCTGATCGTGCCCTGCTTGCCGGTCGCTCGATGATCTGCCGCGCGGCGCGGGTGGTGCAGGTGGAATGCGTGGCGCGCGGTTACTTGGCGGGCAGCGGTTGGCAGGAATACCAATCGAATGGAACGGCGTGTGGCATCCCATTGCCAGCCGGGCTTCGCCAGTGCGAGCAACTCCCTGAGCCGATCTTCACGCCCGCTACCAAGGCAGCGGAAGGTCACGACGAAAATATCTCCTTCACCGCCATGTGCGACACTGTTGGTGGTGAGCTCGCCGAGCGCCTGCGAACGATGACGCTCAATATTTACACCGCCGCCGCTGCACGAGCACGCGCGCGTGGGCTGATCTTGGCGGACACCAAATTTGAGTTTGGCTTTGCACTTGATGCAAACCATGAACCAACCGCCGAACTGATGTTGGTTGACGAAGTGCTCACCCCCGATTCAAGCCGCTATTGGCCGGTTGCTGGATACGCGCCCGGCCGCGATCAACCCAGTTTCGATAAGCAATACCTACGGAATTGGCTGCTCGAACGCGTCGCGCGCGGCGAATGGCACAAAGAACCGCCTGGACCCGTGCTGCCTGCTGAAGTGCTCCGCGAGACGCGTTCGAAGTATGAAGAAGCGGCTCGACTGCTGGCGTGATGCACGCCACGCATGACCCCGCCGGCGTGGCAACGCTCAGCGAAGCGCCGCGTCGACCACGTTGCGCAGCAACATGGCAACAGTCATGGGCCCAACGCCGCCGGGAACTGGCGATATCCACCCAGCGACGCCGCGTACAGCCGCAAAGTCCACATCGCCCACAGTGATTTTCTTGCCGTCTGGGCCATCGATTCGATTGATGCCAACATCAATCACCACTGCGCCCGGCTTGATCCAATCCGCTTTCAATAACTGCGGAACGCCGCACGCAGCAATGACAACATCGCAGGTGCGACACAACGCGGGTAAGTCCGGAGTGAACTTATTGGTGGAATGCACCGTCGCCTCGGTACGCATCAACAGCACGGCAATTGGCTTGCCAACAATGTTGCTTGCGCCCACTACCACGCATCGCTTGCCACGCAACTGAATACCGGTGGACTCAATCATCTCCAGCGTTGCCAATGCCGTGCATGGAACAAGGCTGCGCCTGCCATAGACAACATTACCGATGTTGGCAGGATTGACACCTTCCACGTCCTTGTCGGGGCTGATGAGCGATTGAATCCGCTCCGTGTCAACGGCTTCCGGAAGTGGTAGATGCACCATCAACGCGCGCACCGCGTCGTCGACGTTGAGTAGTAGCACGCGACCCGCGATGTCATCAGCGGACGCGCCCGCGGGAAGTCGATGCAGGACATACTCAATGCCAACCTCGGCGCAGGTGGTCGCYTGGTTCATCGCATAGATGCCAGCTGCGCGATCGTCACCCACCARCAGCGCGTCAAGACGAACCGGGCGCCCCGCCACTGCGATCCGCGAGCGCAGGCTGTTGCGGACGGTCTCCGAAAGTGCCTTCCCATCGATGATCCGGGCGGCGGCGGTGTTGGCGGGGGCGTTCGACATGGCGTTGCAGAGTGCGGTGGAGGGGAGATTCTCGGGCGTGCTCAGAGAGCGGCGGCAGGATACGCCTGCTGCCGCAAAGGCGCGGTGCATGAGGGGCAGGAGTGGTATCTTCGTCTCACACGATTGCGCCCGATGGCGCAACCATGCCACTCATGCAGGTCAACATCATGCAAAGCACACTTTCGTCGTTCTCCTGGCGCTCCGCGCAGGCCGCAGCGTTCGCTCTCATCTGCACCGCTGCTGTCACGGCGCAAGACACCCCGAAGGCGGACGCCGCGCCGGAGCCGATGACCATCGGTAGCGCTGCCCCCAAGCCAATGATCGAGAAGTTTGTTCGTGGCACCGAGCCAAAGTGG
>NSIA01000032.1 GCA_002737585.1 Planctomycetaceae bacterium
CGCCACYGATCCGGATCGCTCCACGTACAAGCAGTACATGGAAGCCGCCGCGCAGAATGGCATCCCGACCGCGTTTGTTATCAAGGACGACAAGGTGCAGTGGATCGGCCACCCCATGTCCATGGATGAGCCACTGGCAAAGATCGTTGCTGGCACATGGAACGCTGCCGACTACAAGGTGGAATTTGAGAAGGAAACTGCCATGACGCGCCAGCAAATGACGCGGCGCAGCGCCATGGCGAAAGCCCGCAAGACCGGCGATTGGGATGCCATCATCAAGATGATGGATGAAGACATTGCCGCAGCTCCGTCGCGCGCAAAGGCTTCCATGCAGGCCAACAAGTTCCAGGTGCTACTCACCGATGCCAAGAAGCCAGCCGATGCCTACAAGCTCGGACGCGAAGTTGCCGCAGCCAACAATGACAACGCCATGATCCTCAATCAGATGGCGTGGTTCGTACTGGATAATGAGAAAGTCACTGACCGCGATCTTTCTTTCGCCATGGATGTTGCTACGCAAGCGGTTGCCGCAACCAAGGGCGAAGACGGTGCGATCATGGACACCATGGCGCGCGCCTGCTGGGAATCTGGCGACAAGGCCAAGGCGATTGAGTGGCAGAAGAAGGCGATTGAGAATGCCGATGGCGAGATGGCCGACGAACTGAAGGAGACGCTCAAGAAGTATGAGGGCAGCACCGCCCCGACCAAGAAGACTTCGTTCCGTCAGGACGGCGCACCGATCGCAACTCCACCCGCAGCTCCACCGGCAGCTGCACCGGATGCCACCACGGCTCCCCGCGCTCCGCGTCCAGCTCGTCCAGCTGCAAAGCTGAGCCCTGCTGCMGAGAAGGTGTTCCCAGCAATCACTCCCGAGGGATTTGCCAGCACCGATGAAATCATCGCCTTCCTGCCGAATGCAAGTAAGGACCCAGGAGCGATGCTCCGGCTCGTCCGCGCCATGCGTTCAGCGAACGAGGGTGGCAACATCTCGATCCGTGTT
>NSIA01000033.1 GCA_002737585.1 Planctomycetaceae bacterium
CGATGGCAAGTGGTGGTTTGACTTCGACAAGTCAGCCGGCATGAAGGGSGACGAAGGCGCGCAAATGGCCATGATGGCCAACATGATGGGCGAAACCATGCGTGCATCGATCAAGACCGCCGCCGCTTCGACCGCGAAGGAAGTCATGGACGGTAAGTTCAAGACCATCGAAGAAGCCAACTCCGCGTTCGCTCAGACAATGCAGGGCGAAATGATGAAGTCGATGGGCATGGAAGGTGGACCGGGCGGACCRGGCGGWCCGGGCGGTCCGGGCGGCGCGATGGGTCCAGGCGGCGCACGCGGACCAGGTGGTCCGGGAGCACCGCGCGGACCGGGCGCTCCAATGGCTCCGGCTGGTGCACCTGTTCCTCCAGCGCCTCCAGCACCTCCAGCCGGCGCACCAACCGGTAAGTGACGGATCGACCGACCCCTCGAAAGGACTGACCCAATGCTGCATGTTCTTCTCGCCGCGATCATCTCGCAGGCGCCGGCTGCTACTCAAGCTGCACCGGCAGCACCAGCCGCTCCAACCACGCTCGCCCTCTCCATCGGCTCCAAAGCGCCGATCCCAGAGATCTCCGATTTCGTGCGCGGCGAGAAGCCCACGTTCTTTGAACCCGGCAAGGTGTATGTGATTGAATTTTGGGCCACCTGGTGCCCGCCCTGCCGGCAAAGCATGCCGCACCTCACCAAACTGGCAGAGGACATGAAGAGCAAGGGCGTGGTGATCGTTGGAGTCAGTGACGAAAAAGTAGAGACGGTTCGAACGTTTTTGGAGAAGGACGAATGGAAGCAGAAGGCTCGCTACACGCTGGCCACTGATCCCGATCGTTCCACGCACAGGGCGTACATGGAGGCTTCCGGGCAAGGCGGCATTCCCACCGCGTTCATTGTCAAGGAAGGCGTGGTGCAGTGGATCGGTCATCCAATGGAAATGGACGCGCCGCTTGCCAAGATCGTTGATGGAACGTGGGACCCCAAGACTGCCAAGCAATCCTTCGAAGACTCTGTTGCCGAAGAGATGAAGGCCATGGGTCGGCAGAATGACATGACCAAGGCGATTGATAGCAAGGACTGGGACAAAGCCGTTGCACTCATTGATGCAGAGATTGCTGCAAGCACGGGCGAAGAAGCAATGCAGTCCAAGGTGCAGAAGGCGCAAATTCTGCTTGTTGCCGGGCGTAGCGAAGCGGCCTATGCCTTGTGCGCAGAACTGGTCAAGGAAGACCCCGCGCTTCGCAACTTTGTTGCAACCAGTGTGCTGCATCTTCCAGACGTGGCTGATCGGCGCGTTGATCTTGCCATCACGTGGCTTACTGATGTGACTTCCGCAGCCGGACCCGTAAATCCACAAGTGCTGGCGGAACTGGCATACGCCTGGAGTTTGAAAGGCGACTTCACCAAGGCGGCAGACTTCATGCGCCGCGCGATCGACACAGCCAAGAGTCTTGGCCCCACTGCCGCTGACTATGTGGCTGACCTGACGGCACAGTTGAAGGGCTATGAGAGCAAGGCTGCCGGCAATAGCAGTAGCAACGCGGCGGGAAGCAACAGCAACGCAGCGGATAGCAAGAGCAACAAGTAATTAGCTGCGCAACCC
>NSIA01000034.1 GCA_002737585.1 Planctomycetaceae bacterium
GCACCAAGCCCCATCATGAAATCCCCCGGGCTGCAATGCGCGCTGTCGCGGTACCAGACCGCGCCGGCAACTTCATCAGTGAAGCACGGGCTGCGGCGACGCAACTCATCGCCAGAAATCACCGTGTGTGAATATCCATGCGGAACCAGCGTCTTCGCCTCCGCCTCGGCGGACGCCATGTTCTCTTTCTTCAGTACGACATCAAGCCAACCATCGCGGCGGTAATCGCATTCGATTCCTTCCACCGCAATGATCTCTTCAAAGAGTTCAAGCGTTGGGAAACCCATCGCGCACAATTCCTTCATGCAGCGATCGAGCCATGACTGGTTGCAGTGGCGATGAAAGGTCCAGAGCCATGACAGCAAGTCCGCGTCGGGGCGCGGTCGAATAAAGAGCGGCGCGTTGCGGTCGAACATCCACTTGAAACCGCGCCAGCTGACGCCGGGGCGAGTGAGCGGGTAATGACCGATGGAAAGCAAGCCGGCGTTGCCGTAACTGGCACCGTCGCCAATCTCGTCGCGATCAAGAACAATGACCTCGCGACCAGCGCGGGCTAGGAAATACGCAGTGGTGAGGCCGACGATGCCGGCGCCGACAATGACCGTCCGTGGTCTAGACATGCGCGGATAGTAGGCACGGAGCGGGCGCGCGTGCAGGCGCACGCCGGCAGGTACGCGGCTATCTTCCCGTGACTATGGGAATGAACCTCGGAATCATCGGCGCTGGTGCGATCGGCAATGTGCATGCGGACACGGCAACGCGCGCCGGAATTCCCATCGCTGGCGTCTGGGACGTGAACCCCGCCAAGGGAGCCGCGTTCAGTAAGAAGCACAGTACCGCCCGGACCTGCGCCTCCGTCAAAGAGCTGCTTGCCATGAAGGAAGTGGACGCCGTGGTGGTGGCGGTCCCCAACATCGACCACGCGCAGGTGGCATGCGAGGCGCTCGAAGCCGGCAAGACGGTGTTCCTGGAAAAACCGATGGCCCTCAATGTTGCGGAGTGCGACACGATCATCTCCGTACTGGAACGAACCAAGGGTCGCCTACAGATAGGATTTGTTTCGCGCAGTACGCCTGCAAGCCGGAACGTGAAGCACTTCATTGATGCGGGCACGTTCGGCAACATCTATCACATGAAGTGCAGCTTGTATAGGCGCCGCGGGGTGCCCGGCCTCGGCGGCTGGTTCACCACCAAGGCCATGTCGGGCGGCGGTCCGCTCATCGACCTGGGCGTGCATGTGATTGACCTGTCGCTGTTCTTAGCCGGGAACGCCACGCCGCAACGCGTGAGCGGCGTCACCTATGCAAACTTCGGGCGGCGCATGAAGGACTACGTCTACACCAACATGTGGGCGGGGCCGCCGAAATTTGAGGGCGTCTGCGACGTTGAGGATCACGCCACTGCGCTGGTGCGCTGCGCGGGCGGGCTCACCATTGAAGTCAATGTCACCTGGGCCATGAACGTGGACGACAAGCAGATGGCAAACGGCATCACTGTCTTTGGCGACAAGGGCGGCTGCTTCTTCCCGATCTTTGGCAAGCAATTCACCATCGCCACCGAGGCCGGCGGCAAGGTGGCGGACTTGACGCCGGAATTTGCGTCAAGCAACGTGGAACACGATGCCTGGGACGAGCAATACCGCATGTTCAAGGCACTCGCTGAGCACGGAACGCCGGCGCATGCGGACGCTGCCGCGGGTCGGAGAGTGCAGTCGGTGCTTGACGGCATTTACCGCTCGAGTGCGGAGGGGCGCGAAGTAGAAATCTAAAAATGCACAATGCGCCGAAGTTGTCTTCGGCGCATTGCGGAGTGGTGCGGGTGATCGCGGCGGGCGGCACTTCAGTGACGGACTATCCAGTTACAGATTTCGGAAGCATGGCCGCGCCGCGGATGCCGCTTGAATCGCCGTGCTTGGCGCGGAAGACCGGCGTGTGGCACTCATCACTGAAGACGAGCGCAGGSAGCGCCGCTTGCACGCGTTCGGCAAGACCCGGGATGTTGCTCACGCCGCCACCAAGAACGATCGCGTGCGGGTCGAGGATGTTGACCACCACCGACAGACTGCGCGCAAGTGCGTGAACGAACCAGTCGAGCGTGGCCACCGCGTGTGCATCAGTGCCCGCCGCCGCGCGTACAGCAATCTCCGCGAGCGCGAGCTGCGTTCCAGATGCCTGCGCGTACCGACGCTCCAGCGCTGGTCCCGAAAGGAACTGCTCAAGGCATCCACTCTTGCCGCAGTAGCAGCGATGCGCCGCGGCCTCTGCATCACCAAGCCCCGGCAATGGGTTGTGCCCCCACTCGCCAGCGATACCGTTGCCACCATCCACTACATCGCCCCGAACCACCACGCCGCCGCCGACGCCGGTTCCAAGGATCACGCCAAAGACCACCGCACCCTGCCCCGCAGCGGCACCATCGATTGCCTCACTGAGTGCCAGGCAATTGGCGTCATTGGTCACGCGCACCGGGCGCGCCAGGCGCGTGGCAATGTCTGCGGCAAACGGCTTGCCATTCATGCATAAGAGGTTCGAATTGCGGTGCAAACCGGTCTGCGGATTCGGCGAGCCCGGCGCACCAATACCAACCGGCGCGGCGCGAACTTCCAGCGCGGAATCAGCCTGCGCAACAAGCGCTGCGATGGCGTCAACCAGCGCCCCGTAGTCACGCGGGCTAGCAACTCGTGTGCGCAGCGCCTCACTGCCATCAGCGCGGAGTGCAAGGACCTCCGACTTTGTTCCGCCAACATCAAGACCGATCCGACTCACAGGCCCTCGGACCGCTTTGCGGAAGTGATCAACTGGAAGAATTCCGATCGCGCGGCGGCGTTCGAAAGGAATGTCCCGTGCAACTTGCTGGTGGTGGTAACTGCGCCTGGCTGCTGCACGCCGCGGTAGCACATGCAATAGTGCCGGGCCTGAATGACCACGCCCACGGCGGTCGGCTTGAGTGTGTCGTTAATCACGCCGGCGATCTGTGCAGTCAACTTCTCTTGCACCTGTAGACGCTTGGAGAAGATGTCCACCACGCGCGCAAGTTTGGAAAGACCAACCACGCGGCCATTGGGGATGTACCCAACGTGCGCGACACCAACGAACGGCACCATGTGATGCTCGCAATGACTGTGCAATTGAATGTTGGAGAGAAGCACTAACTCGTCGTAACCCTCAATCTCGCCGAAGGTGCGCGAGAGCGGCTCGACCGGGTCCGCGCCGTAACCTGAGAAATGCTCGCCCATGGCTTTCACCACGCGGGCGGGAGTGTCAAGCAGACCCTCGCGCTGCGGATCCTCGCCGATATAGCGAAGGATCTCGCGGACATGGACCATGACTTGCTCGGGTGTTGGGCGGGGTTCAGGCATTTGGAAAGTCTAGGCAACCGACGCCGATGCGTCTTGGAACTGATACATACCGATTTCTAAGCCATCCAGTGTTTCCACCACGAAATGATCTCATGGAGCCGGTGAATCCGCAGATCCGGCGGCCCCATGCGGCTCAGCCCGTGGCTGGTTTCACGCGGGTAGCGAACGAAGCGCACCGGAACACCCAACGTGCATAGCGCCGTATGAATTTGTTCGCTCTGCTCAATGTTGCAACGAAGATCGCCTTCGGAATGAATCAAGAGCATCGGGGTACGCACATTCTTAAAGTGCGCGATGGGGCTTGCGCGCCACAGTGCTTCCGGGCGATCAAATGCAGCGCCCTTCCAGTAGCGGTTCGGGACTTCCGGATGATCGCTGTTGCCAGCCTGGCTCACCAGATTGCTCACGCAACGATCACTGATGGCGGCGCGGAATCCATGATCATGCGCCACGGCCCAGTTCGCCATGTAGCCACCGTACGAACCACCCATGATTCCAATGCGGGCGCGGTCAATGCCGCGATCCGCGCGCATCGCTGCGGCGACGGCCTGTACGTCGGTCCAGTCCTTTGTGCCCCACGCGCCACGGATCGCGGCGGTGTGCTTCATGCCGTAGCCCTTTGACCCGCGTGGATTGGAGAACCACACTTCGTAGCCTTGCGCACACAACAACTGAAATTCGTGGAAGAAAGTGAGTCCGTACTGCGCGTGCGGACCTCCGTGCACTTCAAGCAACGCAGGCAAACGACCCTTGGCGCCACGCGGACGCATCGTCCAGCACTGCACCTTGTGGCCATCCTTTGCGGTGATCCATCGTTCCTGTGGCTCGACCAACTCAACCGATGCGGCTAGCGCATCATTGAAGGTGGTGACGCGCTTCATGGCGAAGATACTTCGCTCCACTTCAAGGACATGCACTTCACCGGGTTCAATGGGCGCAGAGCGAACGCAGGAGAGTCGCCATCCGTCCACGCTGAACGTTCCGAGTGAGAATTCCGCGCCGGGCTCCGTGTGGAACGCAACGGGCCCGCCATGCGCGGAGACGCTTGCGATGCGCCCGCTTCCGTGCCAACCCGCGCGGAAGAAGATGGCGGTGGAATCAGGGAACCAACGAATCTGCGGCTCAAATGCCGGATCGCCCGCGTCACTCAGTGTGGATGCCATCAGGCAGAGGTCTGTCTTGGCGGTGAGGCATGTGGTGGTTCGCGCCGCGCAATCATGCACAAAGAGTTCTACATTCGCGGTGCCGTACATGCTGTCGGTGCCGGTGCGGCCAGCCCACGCGATGCGAACACCGTCCGGACTCCATCGCGGCTGCGACTTGGGGCCCTTGGGGATGCCAGTGATGCGCGATGTTCGATGCTTGCCACCAGCGCCCAAATTCACCAGAAACAGTTCGGATTCCGAAGGATTCCAGGAAGCGCGCGGATCAATGTTGCCGGCAACCACCAGCGCACTTCCATCCGGCGCCCAGTCCCATGAATAGAGACCAAGCGTGTCGGCGAATACTTCTTCAATACTGCCGCGGTCAAGATCCAATACATGCAGCGCAAAGCGCTCGGAGCAAAAGTATCCGTCGCCATCGAGGCGATAGCACGCGTCTTCAACAATCCGCGGCGGAGTGGAGAGACCGTGCTCGTCACGTTCCTTCTTGGCTTCGGCGGTCCACTCGTAGGCAGTGGGTCGGAAGCCAAAGGCGAGCCGTCGTCCACAGGGGCTCCACGCAAGATCGCGAACGGTGCCATGCGGCATCGCCACCAGTTCACGCGCGGTACCGCCCTTACTTGCAACAATCATGATGCGCGGCGCCAGCGCAGCGTCGTTACGAATGAACGCAACCTTTGTTCCATCCGGACTCCAACGCGCGAGCGCATCTTTCGGACCCTTGGTGATGGCGCGCGGCGCATGCTTTGCCTCCGCGTCGGCAACCCAGACCGAAGTCTCATAGGCATTACGCGCGCTGACCACCTTGCGCTGAAACAGCACGCTGCGACCGTCAGGGGACATCTGTGTGTCGCCAACACCGACAAGGCACAGCAAATCCTCTGGAGTGATTGGGCGGCGTCGTTCGCGAGCCGGAGCCGCGCGCTTTTTGGTGGTCTTTCGTGCTGCCATAGTTCGGCGATGGTAGTCCGGACAAGGCGTGCATTTCCTACAATGGCCGCCCCATGTCTGACTCCCCCGCTGCCAATTCCCCCGCGCCCGAAGTTCCTGCCAAGACCATGGAGCAGATTGTTGCTCTGTGCCGGCGCCGCGGCTTCGTGTTCCAGTCAAGTGAAATCTACGGCGGCATCAATGGCTTCTGGGATTACGGCCCGCTCGGCACGGAATTGAAGCGCAACCTCAAGAACGCATGGTGGCAAGACGTGGTGCAGCGCGAACTGATCGGTCCGCACGGTGAGGCCATCGATATTGTTGGCCTTGACTGCACCATCATCATGAACCCCAAGGTGTGGGAAGCATCTGGCCACGTGGGCGGATTCAGTGACCCGATGGTTGATTGCCGCGAGACCAAGCAGCGCTATCGCGCAGATCACTTGGTGGTTCTTGGCGCCGTCGAAGCCGGAGCGCGGCTCTGGGCGTTCGTTGAAGGTGATGACGCTGGTCGCGCCAAGGCAATCAAGGGAATCTGCAAGTATGAGAAGCGCGAAGCACTTGATGCAGCCCGGCACATTGTGCGTCCGTACCCAACCGTGCCCGCCGACGAGCGCGCACGCATCGTTGGCCCCGATGCCACCGAAGTCGGAACGCTCACTGAGCCGCGGCAGTTCAACCTGATGTTCAAGACGCTTGTTGGTGCGGTTGAGGATCCAGGAAATTATTCCTACCTCCGGCCAGAAACTGCGCAAGGCATCTTTGTCAATTTCCAGAATGTCATGGACTCCACGCGAGTGAAGATTCCGTTCGGTATTGCGCAGATTGGCAAGGCATTCCGCAACGAAGTGACGCCGCGGAATTTCACGTTCCGAAGCCGGGAATTTGAACAAATGGAGATTGAGTTCTTCATTCATCCAAGCGAGGCAGCCACCTGGTACGCATGGTGGCGCGACTGGCGCTTCAGCTGGTGGCAGTCGATCGGTCTCACCAGCGCCAACCTGCAACTGCGCGAGCACGACCGCGATGAACTTGCCCACTATGCCAAGGAAGGCGCCGGTACCAGCGACATCGAATACCGATTCCCGTTCACAGCTCCCGGCTACGGCGAGCTGGAAGGCGTTGCGCATCGATCCGATTTCGACTTGCGTGCGCACGCCACCGCCAGCGGCAAGAACGACAAAGCGAAGCACTTTGACCAAGCGCGCAACGAGCGCTACTTCCCGCACGTCATCGAGCCATCGGCCGGTGCTGACCGCGGAACGCTCGCCCTGCTCTGCGAGGCATACACGCCGGACCCGAGCCGCCCCAGTGGCGTGTTCATGAAGTTCAATCCGCGCATGGCGCCGGTGAAGGCGGGCATCTTCCCGCTGGTCAACAAGGACGGCATGCCCGAGATCGGCGAGAAACTCTTCCGCACGCTGCGCAAGAAGCACGTGGTGGAGTTTGATGAGAAGCAATCGATCGGCAAGCGTTACGCGCGCATGGACGAAGCAGGAACTCCGTTCTGCATCACTATCGACAGCGAATCGTTGACGGCCCAGACCGTCACGGTGCGCCATCGTGATACGCAGCAACAAGAGAAGCTGGCGATCGACGCTGTTCCAGCATGGCTTGACGCGCAAATCGGGACGGATTCCTGATTGTTGCGCGGAAACGCTCAATTTCTAGCGGTTGTTGGTATTGCTGGACCGGTTGCCCTGCTGACGGGCTGCGCATCGGTAGCGCCGTGCGCGGAGTTGACGCGCACGTCCACGCCAACGCGCTGGACATTAGTGGCGCCGAAGGGCGTTCGCGAGTTGCCCGAGGTAAAGGCGCTGATCGCTGCACGCGCCACGCGATTCACTGTTGAAGTGATCGAGTTTGACCCAGCGGAAGGAACTGCGGAGTCGCGGTTGGCCTCCGTGCGGGCACGGCTGACGAAAGCGACTGCGAGCGCAACGGCGTCCGCGGGCGCAACAACGGAAAGCGCCACAGGCACAACCGCCAGCGCAACAACCGACCAAGTGCTGGTGATTGGTTCGCCTGAAGTCATCTCCATGGGTCCATGGAACTTCGCAGGCGTCAAGCAACCAATCGCTACTGATTGGCTGCTCACAACCAACCTTGAAGTGGGCAAAGCGGTCGATCCGGTGACCGGTTGGCAAGCTGCACTCAGCGAACCCGCGCTCCGCACGGTTGGACGCTTGCCATTTGATGACACCAAGATCGTGTCGCTGGCTGCACAAGCCACACTTGAACACGATCGCAACAGCCAAGCAGCAACCGGCACCGCCGTACTCGGCGCAAGCGGAACTGCGTATGCGTGGCCCATGGCCTCCGCACGAAGACAACTGCAAGACGCAGGTTGGAGCGCATCGCTCTACGGCGAAGGCGGAAGCTGCGATGGTTCGCCGCGCGATTTCATGCCAGCGTGGCAAGGAACCGCCGGACAATCAGCGGCGTCACTCGTGGTGGTCGCAGGACCTTCGTACGCAGCGATCAACGATGGTGGCCCAGCGCGGGGCGTTCAGTGGCTCATCCGTCCTGCAGCGGCAAGTGGTGCGCCGGGAGCGCGTGCAAGTACGCAGCTTGGCAACGACGCGCCATCCCCGAATGCGTCTCCCGCTTCGCTCTTGGTGGCGTTCACGCCGGGCTTTGCACGTCCAGGAACGCCTGACATCGCAGACCTCATGGCCTGGAAACAAGCCGCCGCCATCGCCAGCTTCACCGCGGATATCAGCGCATCTCCAGTGACGCCCGCTCTTGAATCCATGGTGAACATTCCGCGCCAACTCGCACGCGGCACGCCTGTTGGCATCGTCATTGAAAGCGAACGCCGTGCGTACTGGGCGCGCGCTTCCGGTGACTTGGTGTCGTGGATGCCAACCGCCAAGGAAGACCGAGCACGGATCGCACTATCAGCAGTCCTCTACGGCGATCCCGCTCTGCAAGCATGCAAGACCCCTGCCGGCACACTCACTCGCAACGATGCTTTGCCACTCCCAGTAGTTGTTACCGATAGCGCGTTCGGCGAGACCATTACCGACACGCCCGCGCCGACATCCAGTATGTCCGGCCGCGCACTTGCGCTGACCGTTGCACTCTTTGCGGTATTGGTTGCGCTGGCTGCAGCGTGGGCCTCGCAACGCAAGGCTTCGTAGAAACCAAATCACTTAGCCAAGATCGATGGGCTTGCCTTCGCGCTTGCCGTCGTACCAGAACGCGAGTTTTTCGCGCGACTGCAGCGGCTTGCGACGACCAATCGCAAACCACACCGTCAGTGCCAAGAGCGTGAGCATCATGCGCGGACCGGTTCCGGCGCGTTGCTTGCGGGCGCTGCTCACCACTTCTTCAGAAAGAAATGCAAACCGGCCGCGCGCTTTCAGCGCTTTGCTCATCCAAAATTCCTCGCCCGCAAACCACTGTTCGTCAAATCCCTTGAGCGCAATGAACGCATCGCGGCGCATGAAAATGAAGCAGCCGGCAGCGAGCTCTTGTGCGTACCAAAGCACCTTGAATGCTTCAAAAAACGCCTCGGAAAGCGGCCCGCCCCGGCCATCAAATGCCACACGTGAACCTCCGCCCACCGCACCGCGGTCAAGCTCAAGGAGCGCATGACGCAAGACGGTTTCCGGGAGCCAGGTATCTGCATCAACAAAGATCAGGTACGGCGCAGTGGATGCGTGCCCACCAGCATTGCGCACCGCCGCAATCTGCCGCTTCTCGACACGCACCACGCGAGCGCCCGCAGCAACTGCATATTCAGCGGTGCGATCGCTGCTTGCATCGTCGACCACGATTAATTCGTACGGGCGTCCTAGATTCTCAGCAATCGTTCGCAATTGCCCCACGGTCTGCGCAATGATCGCCTCCTCGTTCCATGCCGGAACAATGATCGCGTAATGGAGGTCTGCAATGGGCGTCATGGCGTGAGGTGTCGCTGAGCGGGAATCAGACGCGCTCGGGCGCAGTCATTCCAGCCGGGATAGTAACAGCGTCACCACTCTCAACCATGGAGGCGATGGGATACGCGCATGAATCAATCATCGCAGCTCCAGCAGGACGAAGATTCCCACTTCGGCCAAGTCCGCCAAATGGCAGCTTTCCACTCGCGCCCGCGGTGCCGCAATTGATGTTGATGCAACCCGCGCGCAGCCGATCCATGGCAGCACGAATGACTGCTGGCTGTTGCGTGAAGACGCTGGCGGCGAGACCAAATTCCGTTGCATTCGCCTGTGAAATGGCGTCGTGCAGGTCTTTGGCAACTGCAATCCGGACCACTGGGCCAAAAACCTCGCGGTCCGTTGCCAATTCAAATCGCGGTGCAAGCAACACACCGGGCGTGGCAAACCAACCTTCGCTCGTTCTCTCGCGCTGCGATGAGTCCGCAGCAATTCCGGTCCCGAATGCACGCGCCGCCAGCAATACCTGCTCACCGCGCGCCCTGCACTCTTCTTGGAACGCAACGGTTGCATCACGCGCCTCGCGACTCACCAGTGGACCCATGAACGGCGCAGGATCTGCATCACCGGCCGCCACCGTGATGGTGCGCGCGCACTCAACAAATGCAGCAATGAATCGTTCGGCCACTGTCTCATGGACGATGATGCGCCGCGTGCACGTGCAGCGTTGCCCAGTACTGATGAACGCGCAGCGCACGCATTCAATGACTGCTTGCCGCAAGTCAGCATCATCCATCACGATGGCTGCATTACTTCCGCCCATCTCCAGAGCCACCATGCGGCCGGGACGGTCGAGGTTGGCTTCCATGATGCGCCGACCAACTGGCCAACTTCCAGTGAAGAGCACTCCGTCGACGTCCGCATGCGCCACGAGCGCGGCAGCCACATCACCGCGACCCTGCACCGTATTGAATACGCCAGCAGGCATGCCCGCTTCGTTCATCAAATCAGTCAGTAACGCGCCAACTGCCGGAGTCTTCTCGCTTGGCTTAAAAACCACCGTATTGCCTGCATAAAGCGCCGGAACCCAATGCCCATTGGGTAAATGCGCCGGGAAGTTGAACGGACCGATCACCGCCATCACGCCGTACGGCCGGTACGAACAATTGTTGGACCGCGTGGCAGTTGCCGGAATCTGATAGCCAGCAATGCGTGCACGCACGCGATCTTCCAGCGTGACATTGACTTTATCCGCCAGCAACGCCGCTTCTTGCCGCGCCTCAGCGATGGTCTTTCCCGTCTCACGAGTCAGTAGTGTGGCAATGCGCTCAGCGTGGCGAACGGTCACTGCTGCCCACGCGCGTAACACCTCGGCGCGCTCCTCAGGCGTTCGCGCACTCCATGCCGGAAATGCCGCACGCGCTGCTTGCACCGCGGCGCCCACTACGCCCACTTCAATGCGAAATCGCCCAACCTCAACGGATGGGCGCGCTGGATCAACTGAAACGATTTCGTTTGCCGCGGTCATGCGCCTTGCTCGAGCGCGGTCACCCCAATGACATCGCCGATGGCCGCACCAATAGCTTCGGCTGTTGCCTTTGCTAGCCGAATGTGCTTGCCATCAAGTGCATACGCGCCACGCGTGGCTCGGAATCCAAGACCCCGATTGGCCGCACAACTCACAAATCCAACGCGATTGAGCCGCTCATCACCTGCAATCAGCGTCGCTTGCGAAGTTGCCGCCACCAATGGAATACTGTCGACCGTCGCCTCCAAATACGGTCCGCCGTCAAACGGATCGCACCGGTCGTGATACGCAAACCCCTGTTTTTCAAGCATTGATCGAGCCGGCCGAGTTTCCTCGCCAACCTTGCCAATCAGGTTGCGCGCCTCTGGCGGCAAGGTGCTCGCGTAAATCTCTTCCTTGGGAAGGAGACTGGTCATGAATTCTTTACTGTGCTGACAGAATGCATCAGCCTCGGTGTAACTCAAGTTGATAAAGCGGCGCCCGAAGAATTCCCAGAACAACGTCTGGCTATCCGGGGTGAGTGGTCCCATCAGTTCCGCAAGAATGCGGTCTTGGAACATCGCGCGGTGCAATCCAAGGAAGTGGAAACGCACCAGCGAAAGCAGTGATCCGAGTTTCTCCCGGTGACCGCGGTAGCCGGGCGCAAGAATCAATCCACCCAGTTCGCTTGGTCCAGTTTCGTCAGTCATGACCTGGATGGTCATATGCACTGCGCCCGTATTCAGGTCGCGGCTGAAGTGCTCACGGCGCCGCACTTGTAGGAAAATCTGCGGCCACCCTTCCCAGCCAATTCGGCAAATCAATGAACTGGTGCCAATGACTCCACCGGTCTCGCTGTCCTCCAGCACAAACATGAATTGCCGCTGCCGGTCGTCAGACACATCACCAGCAAAGCTGCGCCGACTGCGGCTGACCTTGGAGGTAATGATGTCTTTGTCGGCAGGCAGGTTGATGAAATGCACCATGCGCGCCAATTTCAGGAGCGTGGGCACGTCATCGGGCATTGCTTGGCGAATCACAAACATCAGAACTCCACTATCGGCACAATTGAGGCCCTTCCGGAGCCTGTTTCGATGTCCGAGAATGTCACGCCGTGCGCGCCATAGAGCGCTCGAGAACCTCAAATACCGGCCCCCATTGCTCCGGGGTCATCACGCCCACTGGCGGCAGCATGCGCACGTGGTACGGCCCGTGCCCACAGTAGAACGCCATCACGCCGTCCTCAAACAGCGCCTGCAGCAGCTTCATGATTCGGTCCTTATCACCACCGAAAGGCGTCAATCGACACATTCCACCCGTGCCCCCCATGTATTCCTTACTGGTGCGACCAAATGCATCGGAAACGGGAGTGAACCACTCCGGATGTCGCTCCACGAGTGTGGCAGCATGCGTACGGAACGCCGCGTGCAACTTTGCATTACGACCGTCTGCTCCGTAGTAGCCACCATCGCGCATGATCCGCAACGCTTCCATTCCCACTTGCAATGCCGATGTGCTGGCTGTGAATGTTCCACTCAACAGTCCAGGCTTCGGGTTCATCTCTGGCGCAAAGAGGCACGCGCACGCCTGACTCATCTTGCCGATGGTGACCACGTCTATGTATTCGCCAAGCCCAAGTTGCTCAAAGCAGAACATGCTTTCCGTGCGACCAAAGCTCTGCACTTCGTCATCCCACACTGGAATTCCTGCGGCCTTGCATGTCTCCATCAATGCCAACAGGAACCCGCGCGGCGCAACATTAAATCCGCCCTCGCCTTGCACCAATTCCATCACGAAGCACGCATGCTGCCCCGGATACCGGTGGATGTATTGCTTCAAGTGCCACACTGCCATGTCCGTGCAACGCGGACCCATGAGTGGGTCATAGAACGGCATGTAATCCACCAGCGTGGAAAGCGGCAATCCCTGCCGATACGCGGCGGTGTCACCAATTTGACTCATGGTGATTGATCGACCCATGAAGCAATCTTGGAACGCAAGAATGCGCGGTGCGCCACCGGTCTTCTGCATGCACACCTTGAGCGCGGCCTCATTCACCATGCAACCGGAATTGCTGACGAAGCAGTGCTCCATGCGACTGTTGCGCTTCGCTTCCGCAACAAGCAGCTCAGCAAACGCAACACTGTCCTGGTTGCTAGTGAGATTGCCTTGCATGCACAGGTCAGAAAGCCCGGCCCGCAATGCAGCAGCGGTCATGCGCGGATCACTGTGGCCAAACATGTGGACACCAATGCCATTCAACATGTCCCACTTCACACTGCCATCAAGTAACTCCACCAGCGGCCCGTTACCAAGCCCGGTTCCCAGATACGGCATGATCGGTCCACGACCACGCACCGCGGCGGTCCGCTTCATGGCAGCTGCGAACGATTCCTTCAGCGCCGGATCAGCGGCACGTGCACCAGTCAGCGCCTGTTGCGCACGCTGCACGCGCGCGACGATGGCCTGAATGTGCTGGGTCACCTCCGAATCAACGGCGAGTGGGCTTGAAAGTGGAGCGATCGCGTCAGTCATGCGCGCATCGTAGATGCGACCGAGGCCGCTGTGCGCAGCAAGGACAGCGCCACTAACTGCGCACGGTCAACCATGCCGTCCAGATCCACCCACTCATCCTCGCGGTGCAGATTGCCGCCACGCACGCCCAGCGTGTCCAGCGTTGGTAGCCCGGCCGCCTGCAAATTGTTGCCATCGCAGACTCCGCCGGTACGACCAAACGGCAACGCGCGCCCAAGGTCCTCACTTGCTCCACGAACGAGGTGTGCCAATCGCTCCACTTCCGGCGTCAACGGCTTGGCGGGACGACCCGCAATCTGCCGCACCCGTACACGCGGAACCTCACCGTCGGCCCCGCATGCCAGCGCGTCAAGCCCGCTGGCAATGTGTGCCTCTTCGGCACCCGATGCAAACCGCATGTTCCCCCAAGCGGAAGCATGATCCGGCACAATGTTTGTCACCGCCCCACCCTGCAGCGGCCCGATGTTCACAATACGACCCGCCGCCGGATCAGCCAATGCCTCGGCCCGACCAACGCTTTCGCAGAGCGCACGCACGGCGCTGCAGCCCTTCGCGTAATCGCGGCCAACATGTACCGCCCGTCCAAATGCATCAATACGGAACTGCGCAGCACCCATGCGCTCCACGATCAACGAATCGCCCTCGCCCGCGGGCTCAAACACAAACCCCGCCGCGTGCCCCGGAGCCAATGATCGCAGCGCTGCTGCCGATCCGTAACTACCCGTCTCTTCATCGGGAACCAGGACAAAGGTCCATGCCAGCGGATGTCCAGCGTCACGAATCGCTTCAAGCGCCGCAAGCGCAATCACCAGCCCGCCCTTCATGTCCGCCGCACCTGGACCGGTGGCTCGTCCGCCGCCAATGGAGCGCAACTCACGGAACGATCCATGCGGATCATGCACGGTGTCAAAGTGACCGCTGAGTAATAGGCGCGGTCCAGCACCCGCGTGTTCTGCGGCAAGAATGTCCACCCCTTCGGCTGCATGGGTACTTTCCCACGGCGGATCGATCCAATCCGGACGACGCTCACAGGTGATGTCGCGCGTCACCGCACCCAACTGGCGCAATCGATGTGCAAGCGCCGCACGCTGGCCATGCAAGCCGGTGGCGTGCCCGCGCCCAGTCGGAATCGCTACCCACGCTGTCAATTCATCCACCATGCGTTGCTGCCATGCTGCAATGCGGCTGCACACATCACGCTCCAGATCATTCATAGTCATTGTTCGCGCTCCTGTGGTTGTGCGGCCAGGTCAAGCGTTCCTTCGAACACTTCAACCGCCGGTCCGGTCATCTGCACGCTGGACTCGCTGCCTTCCCACTCCAATAACAGGTCTCCGCCGGGCAAATGCGCCCGCACTGGCGAACATGTTCTGCCGGTCATAACGCCAGCAACACATACCGCGCTTGCACCGGTGCCGCACGCTTGCGTAGCGCCGCTGCCGCGCTCCCACGTTCGCATGCGCACCTCGGCCATGCCGGTGGCGTTCAACACCTGAACAAAGTGAACATTGATCCGCTCCGGAAACCATGCGTGCCGTTCCATGAACGGGCCCACTTGTTCAAGGGGCACGCGCGCAACATCCGCGCACCACAGCACCGCGTGCGGATTTCCCATGGACACCAAGGTCATGCGCGGATCAAGCCCACATGCTTCCTGCCATCCGGCCGGAGCACCCGCGAGCGTCCAGAATTCATCCGGGAGCGCAAAGTCCACCACTGCCGCCGACAGTGAAACGCCAGGAATAGAAGCCGGAATGCGCGCGGCTGCCAAGATGGGCGCACCCATCGAAACCATTGCTTCATGCACCGTTCCATCATGCCCACCGCGCATCCAATGCACTTCAAGAACCCCGCGCCGCGTTTCCACGCGCAACGGTTGCCGATCACACAGACCACGGTCCACTGCAAATTTCGCCACGCAACGAATGCCGTTGCCGCACATCATCCCTTCGCTTCCGTCAGCGTTGTACATACGCATACGTACATCAGCGGCGACGCCCGGAGTCACCGGATCAACCATGATGAGCCCATCGCTACCGATACCAACATGCCGGTCGCTCACCCAACGAGCAAGCGCGGGCGGATCGCTGACGGGATGCTGCGCGCCATCGATGTACACGTAATCGTTGCCAAGTCCGTGCATCTTGGCAAAGCTGATGGCCTGGCCACTGGGAAGTTCACGCCTTGATTTCATGAGTGACCGCCCATCATGGCCATCATGGCCGATGCACCGTGCCCAAATCAATCACCAGCGGACCATGTCGGTAGTAGTCCACGTTCATGGTGTCCCGACGAATGAACGTGAATACCAAGCAATTTGCGCGCGTGGAATTGGCATAACCAAAGTCCCCCATATGCGGACCGGCATACGTTCCATTCTCAAACTCTTGCGCATGCATATGGAAATGAAACAGCGATGTGTATCCCTGGTCGAAGAGTTCCTGCGGCGCCTCAAAGCGGATGTCACTACCAGTGACGCGCGGGCGTACCTCAACTACTTCCCATTGCCCAGCATCATTGATCCGCACCACCCCACCGTACTCAGTGCGACGGTCTTGGTGATCGCGGTCGCCAATGTCAAAGATGCGCGCTGATACCTTTGGATCATCCAGCATGCTGAGTGCAAGGTTGGAGGCAACCAAGTCAGTCCAATTCACCTCCGCGCGTTGCGTTCCAAGTCGTTCACTGCGTTTGCTACCGGTATCCCAACCGGTAAAGTCAGCGCTGTGCTTGCCAGAGTCGCGCAGTGTCAGACGGACCATCAAGTCATCAAACAACTGATCCTTGGTCTTCTTGAGAAGGTCAGGCGCGTAGCGTTGCGCCGCCATCGCCACCGGAATACCACGCAATTCAAAGTTCACTTTCTGCTCGGAGGGCACTTCACGCAGCGCCTCGCCGGCCATCTTCCAGTACGCCGGGGAGGCAGACTGCCGCAATTTTCCAAGCCAAATCAGCTCTTCGCGCGTCTCCGGAAGGATTCCCAAGTCGTCAACAAGTTGCTTGATGTCCCGCAACATGACATCGTCGGGACGCACTGCACTTGAAATCACCAACTCCTTCAAGCGGTCACGCTCGCCGATCCGCATCAACAGTTCCCACGTGCGCGCGCGCAACGCAGCCTGCCGCACCGGGCTGGCTTCCATCATCACTGCAAACAGTGCGTCGCCCACCTTGTCGGTTCCGTACAGCGCGGCCATCGCTTCATACTCCGGACGCTTGCGATCATCGTTGCCCCACGCCGGCACTCCGCCCGCCCACGAGTTCACCAACACCGTGGTGTAGTCCTTCATGCCGCGCGCGGCGATCTGTTCCATGATCCATCG
>NSIA01000035.1 GCA_002737585.1 Planctomycetaceae bacterium
CGATGTGGAATTGGTGGACGTCACCCCAGACGGTCAAGTTCAAGTGCGTTTCAAGGGCGCGTGCGTACGCTGCCCGTCCAGTGGCATGACGCTGCACGGTGGAATTGAAAAGAATCTTCGAGCGATTGTCCCGGAAGTTGAGTCGGTGATCGCGGTCACCTGAATTGCGCCGATGGGTGCTGCGGATTAACCAGACTCGCCAGGGCGGATCTGACCAGCAATGCCCGGACCGGATTCTTCATCGCGCAGAATTTGGTCGGCCACTTCGCGGCGGTGAACAGCAATCTCGCGGGGGAACTCGAAAGCAATTCGAACCCGGTCACCCTTGATCACGGAAATACGAACGATGCCCAGGGGAGCTGCTGGGTCTCCGATCACTACTTCTTCTCCCTCTCGTCGGGTGATCACAAGCATGGTGGATGCCTCCTGCATGCGCCTCGCCGACCAAGGCGAGCAACTTGCCTACCACACGGTCTCGCGACCGTTCCTTGTGGCGTTCGTGGCAACCAGCGGCATCGTGCCGCGCGCAATACAAGCGTAGTTCAGTCAATCGGATCCACCTAGCACCGTTAGTGAAATTTGGATGGATATACAAAGCGGTCGCTGGGGATCTGCCGCGCCCCCTGCGGTGCATGCGAAATAACATCTGCCCCTGCGGCTCAGGAAAGCGGTTTCACCGTTGAACGCTTGAAATAAAATGCCCCCGCGCCGGCACGGGCCGACGCGGGGGCAACGACGGAAACTCGGGCCACCTGGGCCCTCACCCCACCAGCGGGCGTGCTCCGAACAGCCAACCATGGCTGCGTGAAGCTTCCAAACTGCCGAACCGTCCTTGGTTCGGCCAACTATCCAGACGCGTCGTAAAGACCTTTGGTCCGTTGCATTGCCATCCTTGGCATTGCGGAGCAAAGCGCCGAAGCGCGCGTCTCTGGCACGCAGGTGGCCGATCCTTGGCTACCCGCATCCATTGCGTTCGTGCGCGTTCCTCCCACGCACCAACACGTTTGTTCACTTGTCGGCTGGTTCCGCCAGCCGCGGGGTCACACTGTCGGGCGCTGCGATGCGGCGAATGTCTGCCGCGCGCGCCTCCAAATATCCGCCGCTTCCGGTTGAAGGCGCTCTTGTTCGCGCTTCCAGGCCGCGGGCTCTGTGAGTTCCAAATGGTCTCGAACGCCGAGAATCATGATGGAGCCAGCAAGCCCAAACTTCTGCAACAACCGATCGGGTATCCGAATCCGCCCCGCGCTGTCGAGCGGCACACGAGCCGCCTGCGAGAACACGAACCGTTCAAAGTCCTGCACGGACGGGTCGCCGATCAGCGAACCTCCGAGCGAGTGCGAGAGCTGGGCGAACGTCTTTTCTGGCCAAAGCCAAAGCTGACCGTTCGCGCCAGGGGCCACGATGAAGGCCTCTCCATGCTGCTTGGTGTCGAGCACCTCTCGCAACTCTGACGGGATCGCCAGTCGTTGCTTTTGGTCCAGCGTGTGCTCATATTCGCCAAGAAACAGCATGAGAAAGGCGACCTCAGGCGCCGTGGAACACTTTAACCCACAATGCCCCACTTCGCAACACCTTTACCCATAAATTTCTTCAATAAATTTGAAGAGTCCGCGAACAATCTGTCCGTAGCGGGCGTAACGCCATATGAAACAAGTGTTTGTGGACATGTGCTGGATCTGCGACAGAATCTACAACGCGAGCATTGCCTAACAGGCTGTCACCCCGACAGTCACCGGTCAACGCACGCCAAGAAAGGCTCGTGAGGAAGTGAACCCGCGAAACCGCAACGCACTCGACTGGGCGCCCGCTAACCGATCGGATGTTGCCCCTGTACTGGATCGCATCCCCCACGGATCATTCATTCTGACCTCCGGCCACGCCGATGTTCGCGCGGGCGTTTCCATCAAGTGGGCACAGCAATGCTCATCCACTCCGCCCATGGTGATGGTGGCCGTGCCCAAGGGTCATGTGCTGAGTCCACTGATTCGAGACAGTCGGAGTTTTGCAATCTGTCAACTTGATCCCACGGATCGAACCACATCACGTGCATTCGATCTTCACACTCCGGGCATTGATCCGTTCATTGGATCAACTGTTGATCGCACACCCAGTGGTTGTCCGGTTCCAGCGCGCGCGCTTAGTTTCCTTGACTGTGAACTTGCGCGCCATGTTGATCTTGATGGCGACTATGAGTTGTATGTTGGCATTGTCCACCACGCGACAACGATTCTTGATCCACACGACAAGGCACGATGCCTGTGCGATTCCGAAACGGTGCAACGTGTGGCAGCTGCAGCAAAGAAGGCTCCGCCGCTGCGCCGCATTCACACTCCAACTGCAGCGCTTCGCGAAACCCCCAAGCGCGCGCGTAACCGCTCGTAAGGACGTCTTGCACCGGTTGTTCTGCATTTCTGACCGATGACCGCCACACGCCCATGCGTTGCGCTGCGGTGAATCACCCTGAGTTCCCCCGGGCGCCCCACCGCTCCGCGCTCCTTTCTAGACTGTCATGATGACGTCTCTGCTCCGCACCGCCACTGGCAATTTCTTGAATCCATCGAACCGTTTCGGCGTTGACTACCGCGCCGAAGCTGCGTCGT
>NSIA01000036.1 GCA_002737585.1 Planctomycetaceae bacterium
ATCGATCCACTCCATGACGCGGCTTGAGGAGATTCCAGCAATCCGAGCCGTGCTTGGMGAGCGCGTGCAGTTCATCGCCGTCCCTGATTTCACCAACCCGGATCGGCTGGCCGCTCATGGCACCGATTTCCTGGCACGCATCCGCGAGTTCCATCGCGAGGGTGCAACCATCTGCAAATTCTGGGCGGCACCGCGCGGTATTGATTTCGGCATCGAGGCGGGAGATCCGCGCCTCTTGGCGCTTGACGCGCCGCACCGCCGCCGCGCCATGGATGAAGCCGCGTCGCACGGCATGGCCTTCATGGCACATGTAGCTGACCCGGACACATGGTTCGCAACCAAGTACGCCGATCAATCACGGTACGGCACCAAGCGCGACCATTACGAGCCGCTGGAACGATTGCTTGACGAGTACCACGTTCCGTGGATCATTGCGCACATGGGCGGCTCGCCGGAGAATCTTGATTTCTTAGACACCATGCTGGCTGCGCATCCAAATCTCAACATTGATTCGAGCGCCACCAAATGGATCGTGCGCGAGATCAGCCAGCATTCCGCCGAGCGCGTGCGCGCCTTCATGCACCGCTGGCGTGGCCGCATTCTCTTTGGAAGCGACATCGTTACCAACGAAGAGCACCTGCAAACAGGTGAAAAAAGCACAGAAATGGCTGCAAAGGCTAGTGACAGAGAAAGTGCATTCGATCTCTATGCCAGCCGCTATTGGGCATTGCGCGCGCTGTGGGAAACCGATTGGTCCTTGGAAAGTCCAATCAGCGATCCCGACTTGGCCATGGTCAACCCCGCTCGTCACGCACATGATGCGCCGCGTTTAGAGGGCAAGTGCCTTCCCACCGAAACGCTCTGCGCGTTCTATCGAGACGCCGCACTCAGTATTGTGTGAAGTGCAACGGCGGCGACGTTGGGGCGACGCGGATCAAAAATCCGCTCCGCTGGCACCATATCCGGCATCGACGCTGCCGGCGTGTTGCTAGCAACAACCACCGGAATACCTGCACGTGCTGCCAGGCGTGCGCCCCACGAATCGCCATCGGGAATCATGGCTGTGATGCCGCGCGCGAACGCGAGAGCGAACGCGGAGATTCCCGAATCCCGCCCGGTTGCACCCGGACCACCGCGACCGATGCGCAAGTCAATAGCAATCGCCACGTCTGCAGCGCTGGCGAGCAATTCCGGATCATCAACGCGCGCATCGAACGCCAGACGCCACGCGCCACCAGCGGCTGATGCCAGGCGCTCCGCCCGCGCTGCGCCCGGAGAACTTGGATGCACGATGAGCACCACCGGATGACCGAGCATCGAAGTGCGCCCGGCAATATCAAGTGCCATGCGGGCATCACATGATGCGGCGGGGCTGGCCAGGAGAAGGCATACGCGTTCACTGGCGTCAACGCCCCAAGCCGCGCGCAACTCATCACGCGGAAGTGAATCGATCGGATCAGGAAGTGCGTCATCAAGTGCCGCAGCGCGCGTTCCAAACGCGGGAGAAACACCAAGTAATCGCGCGGCCTCGTGGGCACGCTGACCAACGGTCAACARMGATCCATCGCTTGGAAGGCGACCAAATGCGCCCCGCAACACGGACCCGGACAGCACCATCGCCCCCAGCGGCGGCAGACAGCTACGAGCGACATTCACACCGAACGATGCCGCGCGCCGAGCCTCCGCCGCGGTGCCGATGATGCCCGCCGGTCGACCCGCAAGCCGAGTGGCGATCGCACGCAGCCGAGGGGGCGCGCACGCATTGACATCGATCAGTGCCGCCATGCGTAGACGAACGACCGCCGCGCTACCACTGCCAGAAATTGCTGTGCGCTGCGGAATCATCAGCCTTCCATCTTGGAAACGCCCTTGCCGAAGTTCTTTGGCTCATGGTCGTAGAACAGCTTGCTGACGTCGTCAGCAAGTTTTTTCTCCAGACCGTCTTCGGCATTGCGCCGGGCTGCGGAGGTTCGATAGGCGTCGTTGGCCAACGTGTCCACTTGTGCCGTCACTGGATATCCCTTCGGATCTGCGCCCAGTGGTGGGAACAGTCGTTCCTTGGCCTTGACGTCTACTACTTTCACGCGTACTTGAGCGGTTGGCTTGGGCGTTGCACCGTCCGGCGAAAGGGTGAACGACTCCATTTCCACGTAGAGAACGATGTCTGCGTTCACGGCATTTCCAAGGTCTTCAATGGAAATGCGCTTGGTGCTTGTCTCCATGCGGCGGACGTAGGAAATCAATTCGCGTCCGCTGACAACATCAGTGACCAGTCCTTGCTGCTTGATGACTGTTCCGATGTCATCCGCAAGCAGCGCGCGCAACTGCAGGCGACTCACCACACTCTTGCGATCATCAACAAACACCACCAACTTTTTATCTTTGGGCAGCGTGAACTCGGCGGGCTTCTTGGGCGGCCCCTGCGCGATCCACATCGCCGGAACCGCGTAGTTGCAGCCCGCGATCACCAAGATCGCAGCCGCGAAGAATGCCAGTACCAGGGCTCGAAGTGCTCCGTGCATCAGGTCAACCCTTCAGKCGCTTGTTGGGGTACTTGTCTTCAATGTGGTCATAGAACAACTTGTTGATCGTCTGCGTGAACTTGGCAACCAACCCAAGTTGAATCTTCTCTTCTGAAGCGCTTTCGCGACTGAGATCCTTCACGTCAGGAAACTTGACGGCAATGCTGTACTCCTCGGT
>NSIA01000173.1 GCA_002737585.1 Planctomycetaceae bacterium
GTCGATGGACGCAGTCGAAGAGCAGTTTCGAAGAATGGTTTTCAACGTGATTGCCCGCAACCAGGACGATCACGTGAAGAACATCGCCTTTCTCATGGACAAACGCGGGCAGTGGTCGCTCGCTCCGGCCTTCGATGTCATGTACGCATACAACCCGTCTGGCACATGGACTGCGAGCCATCAGATGAGTTTGGCGGGCAAGCGAGAGGGCTTCACACTCGAAGATCTCAAGGCAGTGGCGGACACGGCGTCAATGAAGCGTGGTCGCGCGGAAGTCATTGCGCGCGAAGTCGCGAAGGCGGTCTCCGGGTGGAGGGAGTTCGCCGCCATGGCTGGAGTTGCCTCCAAGCAAATCGACATGATCGCCGATGTCCACCGACTCGATCTCGTCTGAATATCCAACAGTATGTGTGACCCATGTGCACGCTACGGAGTGGTTACCTAGGGTGTTTTTTTATCTGCAGTTTCCCCCGTGATCAGTGCCTCGAAGGTCCCCAGCCGGTGGTGCAGGCTGAGAAGCCTGGGGCCGTCTGGCTGTTGATCGGATCGAAAGTCATCTTGAAATGCTTGAGGAGGATGTCATGAAGAACGACCCAAACTCGGTCAGTGCCGCCCGCGGCGCGTCAGGCGGAAGAGCGATTCGGAAACGCAGTGGATCACTTCCGGCAAGGACTAGCTGAACTCGAGCGTGAGCAGCGTGCGCTCCGGCGTATTGCAGTGGCCGTGGTGCTTGTCACACTTCTTGTCGCCGCCGGTGGCGTGATCTTCAACGCGTGGATCATGGTTTCCATCAGGAGCCTGATGAGCGATTGGTCGGCACGCGCGACACCCGTTGAGCCTGACTGGGGCACATTTCGATTCGAAGCGGTGCTCCTTGAGCTCCAAGCTCGAACGACGCATGGCGTGATGAAAACCAGCGCACGAATGTCGTTGCACGATTGGAACGCGCTCAACGCAACCTTGCGTGCGCGGCCATCCGTCTCTGGCTCCGGGCGTTTACGTGGCTCACAGCCGTGGAGCGATTCGGAGTGGCCGGTCATCGAACTGACTGCGTTCCCTCCCGAAGTGGTCAACGGTTCCCTGGAACTCGTGGCGGGAAGTACGGTCACGTGCACCCCGATCCGCCAATTCGAAGCAACAACTCCATTTGCCGACGTTCGTTGAGCGAGCTTTGGGCGAAAGTCCTGTCGCAAGGAGTCGTGGTTGATTGCGTGCCGGTGCCGCCGTCACTGACAAGCACCCCACGCGCCGAGCATCGCTCCCAAGTCCGTCCCGCTCACCAACCCATCGCCATTGATGTCGGCTGGGCAGTCGGTACACGGTCCCCAGGCCCCGAGCAGACGGCCGAGATCGGAGCCACCCACGAGCCCGTTTCCGTCAAGGTCTGCTGGGCAGGCCGGGGCGGGGGGACAGTTGATGCAGTTGTCCGAGATGCATGCGCCGCCGAGGTCGGTGATGATGGCGCCAGCGCTCATGCCAATCTGCGGTCCATTCGGTGCAGTATTGCCGCAAATGCGCGTCGACTGGAGGTTCACTCGGCCTGGGTTGCTGCCTCCAGTCACAAAGATGGCGCCGCCGTAGTAGTTGCTTGCATTTGCGGTGAACGAGCAGCGGGTGAGGGTCAGCGTATTGTTGCCAACGTAGATGGCACCGCCACCGGCTTGTGGTGCTCCCTGTGTGTTCGAAGCCAGATTGTCGGTGAACTCGCAGTCGATGAGCAATGGATCTGAATCGTTGAGGTAGATCGCGCCTCCGGCGTAGCTCGCTCGATTGCTGCGGAAGGCGCAGTTGCGGAAGACCACATTGGCGCCGTAGGTGGTAACCGCGCCGCCGTAATCCGCCCGCCCGTTGGTGATGACCAAGTTTTCAAACGAGGTGGTGGCGCCAAGGGCGACTAAACCGAAAACCTGTTTCGTCCCGCCGGCGTTTAACACGGTCGTCGGATGCCCTGATGCGTCGACGGCGCCGCGGATCACCAGCGGCTTTCCCGCGATGCCACCCACTACAGAGATGGTGCTCCCGAGCATGTAGGTACCTGCCTGGATCTCAATGATGTCGCCCGCGGCTGCTGCGGCGATCGCGGCGACAGGATCAGTGAAGTTGCACGATCCATTGGGGCACACGGTGATAGTGCCTGCGTACGCCTGCCCGGCGACCGCGCTCAGTGTCATGACGCTCAGTGCAATCGTGTGGCTAGGAGACATCTTGAAGAACTTTTTCATTGCTGACTCCCGTTGAATGGTGTAAGGCGACTACCTAACAAAACAAGGGTACAACGGGATTCGCGTCCGCCTAGAGAATAAGTGGCATTTATCGTCCAATACAGCGGCGGCCGCCTGTCGCGCGCGAGATTCGATCCTCCGTCATCCTCGCGGAGTACGGGACGGCTGATATTCCGCGTGAACCGACTCGCGCGTCGGTGGTGACTTTCTGATTTGCCATACTCCGCGCGGAGTACATCGGTCGGTGCGCTCACCCCGCGTGGATTTCGTGCATCGTCGCTCTGTCATCTCTGCGATCATCCAGCGATGCCGAACACCACTCCACTGCAGCTCGATGACCAGGGAGTGCTTGGACTCCTCCGAGACTTCGAAGCCTTGAGGATCTGGGAAGTCCTGCGCTCCGCCCGAACCGCCGTGACGGTCGCGGAACTTGCTCACGCCACCGGGCTCGAGCAGCGCGTGTTACAGGGTCATGTGGATCTGCTAGCGAAGCACGGACTCGTGGATACAGTCCGCGCACGGAAGCCGAGGAAGTCCGTCGGATACCGCGTGTCGACCGACCGCATCGTGATCACCTTTGACGACGGCTGCGCTGAGTCCATCGCGCGCGCGATGTCCTCGAGCGAATCCGTGCGCCGTGAGTTCGAACGCTGCGTCGAGCGTTATGCGGATCCCGCGTTCGATCCCGCGGTGGGAGTTCGCTTTCGACAGCACAGCATCCAGTACTTCACGAAGGAAGACTTCGCGGAGCTTCGTAGGCGCATGCTCGCAGTGATCGAGTTCCTCGCGGCACCAAGACCGCGTCCGCCGCAGCCGCGCGGCTCACACGCACTCTCAATCCCGCCCACTCCGTTCTGCAATCAGGCGATCAGCATCCGGCTCGATCCGATCGTGGGCGAGTTGCTTCCACTGCCCGCGGTCTGGATGACGCCACGCTCGAAGCTCAAACAGTCGACTGTCCACAAGGCCGACAAGACCGGCCTTCCCGGGCTCGCGCCCCGCGAGCGCGAGGTCGCGCTTGCCCTCGCGGATGGGCTGTCGCGCGCGCATGTCGCCGAGCGGATGCGGATCTCGGTGCACACCGTTGCGACGCTCGCACGGCGCGTCTACCGAAAGCTCGGCGTCTCGAGCCAGGCCGCGCTCGCCGCACGGCTTGCGGGTCACTCGCGACGCAAACTTGGCGAGCGGTAGCCGCGCTTGATCTAACTCGGCGTGAGTGCCTGCAGGTACGCTTGGTACGCGCAGACGCGGTCGCGCTGCCTTCTCCGCTGGTCTCGCGGAGTACGCCGATCCGTTCCAGCACATCGGCGGCCTCCTCGACGCACGCCAAATAGAACTGCGTCCAACCCTCCCAGTCGCCGTCGGTGCGCACGGCGGAGAGCCGGTCGTAGTACCCGCGCTGGTGGCGCTTGAACGAGTGGCTCAGGTACAGGATCGGCGACCGCATCACGCTAGGAAGCGATCGCTTCCTAGTCAATGGCGTAAGGAAACGATCGTTTCCGCGAGCTTTCGGCTTCGCAAGCAATCGTGCCCAGGATTTCTTACACGCTTTCGTTCGAGTTCCGAACTGGCCCACGCCTGCAGTCAACGAAAAGGGCCGCCTCAAATTCGAGGCGGCCCTTAAACTCCCCCGACTGGACTCGAACCAGTAACCTGGCGGTTAACAGCCGCCCGCTCTACCAATTGAGCTACAGGGGAATGTCATTGGCGGACGGGGAGAATAGCGAATCCACCGTTGCAGTCAACTGATCGGTCAATCGCGGCGCCGGCGTGAGCCGAAGGCTTGGATTCACGGGGATTTACGGCAGATTCATAAAAGGTGCACATGGCAGGACTTTCAGCGCATTTCAGCCCGTAAATCCGGGAAATATCCCTGTATTTGCGGCGCAGTTTTTCGCCATTTCCCAGATTCTCACGCGGAAGGCTCGCTCGGGGGGATTGCGTGTCAGGGGTATCGGAGCTGCTCGCGCCCACAACCCCCGCTCGTACTCGCCGTTACGGCATCCGCTTGATCGGTGCCTCAATCCGCGTTCGTCCACCCATGTGAATGCGCAGTGGTTCCGGAATGTTGACGGTTCCGTCCGCGTTCTGGTGGATCTCAAGGAGCGGGATCAAGACGCGCGGACTTGCAATGACAGTGTTGTTCAATGCATACGCATGGTGTGTGCGACCTTCCGCGTCCTTGTAGCGCAGGTTGAGGCGGCGGCATTGGTAGTCACCCAGTCGGCTTGCGCTGTGGGTCTCGCCGTATTCACCGGTTGGTGATCCGTCCGAGCCAGCGTCGCCGCGACCCGGCATCCAGCATTCCACATCCACCATGTCTTCGTTCTTCATACCCAGGTCGCCCGTGCAGCACTGCAGCAAGCGGTAGGGCAGATCAAGCGACTGCAGGATCTCCTCAACGAAGCCGAGCATCTTGGTGTGCCACGCGCGGCTTTCTGCCTCGTCGGCGCGGCATACCACCACTTGCTCCACCTTGTCGAATTGATGAATTCGGTAGAGACCCGCAGTGTCCTTGCCAGCAGCTCCCGCCTCGCGGCGGAAGCAGGTGCTGACCGTGGTGTAAGTGAGTGGTAGGGCGCTCTCCGGCAGAATCTCGTCAGCGTGGATTCCCATGAGCCCCACTTCGCCGGTGCCAGTGAGGAACAGATCATGGCCGCCGCCGCGCGCTGATTCCTCAACGTGGTACGCCTGCTCGCGCCCGAAGGGGAAGAAGCCGGTTCCCTGCATGCATTCTTCGCGCACGATGACCGGCACGCCCATCGCAGTGAATCCATGCTTCTCCACCATGTGATCGAACGCGTAGCGAAGCACTGCTTGGTGCAGGCGCATACCCATACCGGTCAAGATGTAGTGGCGGGTGCCGCCCATCTTTACACCGCGCTCAAAGTCTGCCAGCCCAAGGTCACGCACTAACTCAAGGTGCGTCTTGGGCGCAAATCCTTTGTTCGCGGTGAAACTCTTTGCGGGATTGAAGCCCGCTGGATGCCACGTGCGCAATTCCACGTTGCCGCTTGCATCCGCGCCGCGCGGGATGTCTGCAGCTGGCGGCTGCGGCACGCG
>NSIA01000174.1 GCA_002737585.1 Planctomycetaceae bacterium
TGTCCGTGTCACGTGCGCGCAAGCTGGAGCGATTCCTCAGCCAGCCGTTCTACGTTGGTGAGATCTTCACCGGTCTGCCGGGCGTCACCACGACCCTCGACGAGACCATCGACAGCTTCGAGCGCATCTGCAGCGGCGAGGGCGACAACCTCCCTGAAAGTGCGTTCATGTACGTCGGTACCTTGGACGATGCCCGTAAGAAGGCAGAAAAGATGGCTGCGGCCGTCTAAATCGCCTGAGTGCGACCATGACAACACTCCCATCGCGGGACGCAATTGCGTCCCGCGATGTGTTTTTAGACTTCACGCGGCGGTCCGATGGTGGTACGGTGGGCGCATGGTCCACGCCACCTTGCTACTGGTCGTTGCGTTGCAAGCCCCTGCCGGGGCGGGACCATCAGCCACACCGCCGCAGAATCCGCCGCCAAGCCGACTGATCGAACGACAGCAAAGGCAACCAAGCCGCGTGCGTGCTCGTGAGAACCTCGCGCGTGATCCCAACGAGCCGGATCCCGCAGAGCTGGCGCCGGAACCAACACCCGAGCCGGAGTTGGCAGAGCCAACGCCAGCGCCGGCAGTTGCTCCTGCGCCTGCACCGGCCAATCAGCCAGCGGCCCTTGCGCCGATGGTGCCTTCGGTGATCGCGCCAGGTAACACTGCGACCCGCCCAGCGTCTGCCGTATCGAGCCCGAGCGTTGGGGCTGCACCAACCGGTGCCAAAGCGAAATTTGTGTTCGACCCGCAACCACTGGCGCCGCTCACAATGCTGGTGGGCCCAGCAATTGGCGCACTGTGGTTAGTGACACGGCGCGGAGTGGGTTCGTCAGCCGGTTAAGGAGTTGGCTGAACGGGCGCAGCGCTGGGGGCAGCGCCCGGCGCAGGCTCCGTGCGCTCGGCTGGATCAATTGGATCAACTGGATCGCGCGAACGCTTCGCGTCTGCCCACGAAGGCGGGCGGAATCCACTGACCGTGCCGTCTGGACCAAAGAACACGCACCAGGCGCGCTCGTCGGCTTCCTCGGGATACACAGCGCGTGTTGCAAAGCTTGAAAGCGTGTCGCCGTACTGCCAACGCTCCCCGCGCAACGGACTCGGCGCATGGGTAGCAGGCGTACCTGGTTTGACAACCGCGGCCGGCGGCGGAAGGTAACTACTTGACGGTTCGCCAAGGGCGCCGGCCACTTCATCGTGCGTCATACCAAGGCGCATGCGATTCCAATTCATCTCATACCTAGGCGCTTGGCAACCCATGAGCGCTGTGGCAGCGACGATCGCTCCGCCCATGAATACTGCGCGCGCCGTAAGCATCAGCGCGCCAATCTCACCAGCGCGGCAGTGCAGTCATCAGCGAGCGGCGCCACCGCTACTCCCGATCCAACAGCGCGACGCATCCACAGATCGGGAGTCACGCGACCAATGGAGCAGATCCGCTTGGTTTCCGTGGCCAAGTCCTTGCCATGCATGTGCGAACGGATCTGGTGACTGATCACATGGCCAAGTGTGTAATCCGCCAAGTACAACGGATGCCCAACCATATGTTGATACGCCGCCAAGATGTGCGTGTGATCCGGACCAAAGTCCTGCTGGTAGTAACGCGTCCAGACATCCGCTGCAATGGCCAGCGTTGCATCGCGCAGTGCAGCAGGCGTTGCGCCGGGGTTTGCATAGATCCAGCGCCACATACGCAGTTCAACCAAACTTGGCCCAGCGATTTGCCGTGCCGCCAACATGGTGGCGACTGCATCAATGTCCTGAGCACGCTGCATGTCAGCGGTGTCCTCAATGCCCAGCACACGCTTGGCGAGTGACTGGTACAGAAATGCAAACGCTTCCGTGCACGCGGTATTGGGCACATTCTGCAGCGCGGGCCGCGGTGCATTGAACGCGCTGTAGAGCTGCTCAAGGTTGTGTCCAAGTTCATGCATCGCGGTATCAAAGCCGTCCCAGCCGAGTTCATCCTTGAGACGATTGGTGCGTAGCCACGCTCCGTATTCGCCAAGCATGGGGCGCATGGCGTGACCGGAACCCTTGGCAATTTCCACCTTGATGCGGGCGCCTAGGAAATCAGCTTCAGCGGCAGGGAATCCAAGCCCGCGCAGGACTTCAGGAAGCGCCGCTTGGAATGCCAACTCATCAGCAAATCGAGCCTTCACGGCAGCATTCAGTTCTGCCGCCGGCTTGGATTCCGCAACGTCTTCAAAGTAGATGTCCTGCGGCTCAAGTGCGCGGCCGAGTCGAGTACGCAAGAACGCGGCCAGCGGCGCACGCACCGGATGTTCAAGCAAATCAATGAGTAAGCGCTCCACGTCCGTCTCAGGAATCTCACGCGCAAGATCAAACTTGCGAGCGATCGCTGTGGGAGCCTCCGGATAGAGAACATCAAACCGCGCGGCAACGCCGTGATGCGCCAGAATGTGTTGATAGCGCTCTGGACCAATCGTGTCTGCATCGGCAACGGGCTTGCCGCCAACGGTGTTGTGCGCCGGGTCCCATGCTGCGCCGGCGGATGTTCGTTCCATCACGCTGCGTGGGATGGTGCCGTCAATGTGACGAGCCATCACCCACATCAACGCGTGTTGCTTATCCAAGCCATCGGGGTCGCCGTAACCAGCCTTGATTTCTTCACGCACCAACCAGTGCGCAAGGAGCGCGCGGTCGGGCTCAAACCAACGCTTGCCCTTGGAGTCCACCATGGTTCCAACCGGCACGTGAAACTTGGCTACGAAGTTCTGCGCTTCATGACCAACGCGACGCGCGTGATCGGCCAATTCCGTTGGCACACGCGGTCCAAACTGCTGCGCAACGCGCGCTGCGGCCCATTGCTCCACGCTCCAACTGTCACCACCTGCAAGCATGGCACGCAAGTCGGGTCGGTCGAAATTGAGAAGCGCAATAAACGCCACTTTCTGTCGATAGAGTTGGTCGGAAAGGTCCGGCGCTGGGTCGAACGATGCCAGCACGTCATCCACGCCGGCGCACTCATCGCCAACAAGGTCGTTCCAGCGTCGTAGCGAGCGGCGCATCTCATACAGGTGCCCGCCGATCTGCCGGAGCGACTCCTCCAGGCGCGCAAGCAGGCGTGTGCGCAGCGCCGCATCGGAAACGAAATGCTTCTCGCATAACGCGCGGAATGCAGCAGCGTCGCCATCGGTCGCGGACCATCGATCCGCAACGCGTTTCACGCCAGCGGTTGCGTCGTTGCGAGCGGCCTCACCATGGGCGGCAACAATCGTGTCGACGGCTGCTTGGCGATCAGTATTGGAAATGACTTGCGAAAGCGTGACGGGCGCCATTGGCGCTGATGTGCCGGGATCGGACATGGAAACCCCTATCAATAAATGTTGAAATCACGGCGCAGCAGGTGCGGGAGCAGATGGCGTGACTGGCGTCGGCGCAGGAGGCGCCTTGGCGGGTGGTCCTTGGACTGGATTGCAACCAACGCAACCAGCAGCTCCCTTGGCACGCACGCTGGCAAACATGGTGAGCGGCTGTTCCTTCTCGCGGCCATACAACTTGAGCGTTCCATAGAGCAATCCCTCGCGCGGGCTCTTGGGCGTGATGCGAACGCTGACCTTGCGCACCTTGGCATCAACCTTTTGGCCAAGCATCTCTACTTGCACTTCTGGTGATCCACTCTCGACAGCCAAGATGTCTTCGCCGGCATCTTCCATCTCCAAACTGACATCGGTGCTACCGCCCACATCAATACGTCCCGCATTGACGCGATAATCCTTCATACGGAACGCGGATGTTGGAATAGTGCGTTCGCTACGAATCCAGATGTCAAAGATCGGACAATCGACACGATCGGTTTCGATGGCCAAGTATGCAGGAAAATCAGGTTGCCATGTATCAAGATCAAACTTCACTAAGTACTGCGCTCGCGGGGCATCGCCGGCGTTGTAGCCGATGAATTCCGGCACGCGCCCGCCGACAGCGCAAATGGTGAAGGGCTTCTTATCAAGGCTCTCCACAACAAATCGACCTTGGCGCGACTTTCCTTCAACCGCGTTGATGATGGGCGGCACCGCGCGTACCGGCATGGCCGTCTCTGCACGCAGTTGAATCTCCACGACCTTTGCATACCCCTCCACCAACACGCGAATACTGGCGCGGTGCGTCTGCGGCATGGCGACGCCGTCGAGCGCGGCTTCGAGCGGAACGGATTGGCCAGGCTGCAACACGGTGCCAGCCAACGCACTGGTGGTGGTGCACTTACAACTTGGGGTGACGGCCACAATCGTGAGCGGCTTCGTGCCTGTATTGGTCAGCGTGACCGTTCCCTTGTTGCCAACGCGTGGCGCCATAAAGCCCAGGTCCAACACTGGCGGCTGAATGGTGATCGGCGGAAGCGAATCGATCGTGCCGGACAGATCGATGGGCGGCGCAACGGCGGGGACCGGAGACGCGGCTCGGTCCGATGCCGACTCCGGGACGTCGGGGGTGCGCACCGGCGTGGGGGCCTGCGCAAACGCGCCGGGCGCGATCAGGCTGGCAAGCGCCAAGGATGACAAGCATGCCAGGGAAGTCAGGGAAGTCAGGGCGCGGGATCGAAATGCGCCACGAATGCGATTGGAGTTCGTGGAGTTCGTGGTGTTCGTGGTGTTCGTGGTGATCATGGTGCTCATGGAGGTACGCGAGTGTAGAAGTTTCCGTTCCCCCGGCTCAGCATTCTGAGCGCGCAAATCGGCTAGTTATAAGACTTTGACTTCGCGCAGCCAGACGCGAGGGGATGAATTAGTGTTCTTTTGAAATCCTGATACTTCCCATGATGCATTTCGGGGCTACATTCCGTTTGTATAAGAGGAGAGAGGATGGATGTGCTGAAGAGCGCTGCCAACCTTTAACCAAAGACACCGTTCGGCCTTGGAGGGCCTGCTTGAAGTCACTTTGCCCTCCCGCCAGACGCACATCGCTTGCGGTGTGAATTAAATAGCCCTTTTCCCTCCCTCCGCCCCCAAATCCTCACCGATTTGGGGGTATTTCTTTGTCGACTCCTTTTTGTGCGCCTGCGCCCCGCGCACGGGCGCCCCACCACTGGCGCAGATCCACCACGCAACAGCGAACACTCCCCGGGCGATCACCCCGCCTTCGCTATCCTCCGCTGTTCACCTCAACTATTTAGGAGCACTCCGCGTGAAGTCGACCGAACTGAAGTCCAACATGGGTATCAAGATTGACAACAAGCTGTACCTCATTACCCGGTTGGAGCACCGAACGCCCGGAAACCTTCGCGCTTTCATCCAAGTCACCATCCGGGATCTGAACAACGG
>NSIA01000175.1 GCA_002737585.1 Planctomycetaceae bacterium
TGTTTGCGAACACATAACGAATCAGCAGCGACTTCGGGGCATCTGCCACGAGCTCTGCACGCATGCCGGTGATGCCAAGGTTGTAGAACCATCCGGGCACCTCAGCATCGGGTCCGGAATCCGCGCGCTGTTTCCATGGTTGACCATCATCGTGGTAGTGGACCTGCGCCTGCGCGGGCGCGACGAGGGACAGCGCGAGCGCAGTGATGGCTGAGAGCGTGAACAGTGTGGGACCTGCAGGGAGTGACTGACGCACCATTTTCCAACGGTAGCACAGCACCGAAATTGCTCCCATTCCTCCCGGACCATTTTGGGGCGCGGGACGGAACTTGCGGGATTCGCGTGGTCGGGGCTCCGAAATTGCTCCCGATCCTCCCGGAACACCCGTTCTTGTGTATTTCAAATTTTGTTGAAAGAGCGAAACCGAAGGCGGTTGACGCGCGAAGCCGGGGGACGGACTTCCATTCCGTCCACGCGCGCCGCGCGATCGGGTTCTCGGACTATTTGATAGAAAGCTACCACCATGTTCTGCAAGATCTGCCTCGCAACCACCGTCCTCTCGCTCTCAACAGCATTCGCTATCGGCGCCCCACAGGCCGACACCAAGGCTCCGCCGGCACCAGCCGCCAAGGCGCCAGCCAACATCGTGAAGACCGCGCAAGACGCTGGCAAGTTCAAGACCCTGGTCGAACTGCTCGTGATCGCCGACCTCGTTGACACCCTCAACGGCCCAGGTCCATTCACCGTGTTTGCACCAACCGATGAGGCTTTCGCAAAGCTCCCACCGGAAACTGTTGCTGCCCTCAAGAAGGATCCAAAGGCACTCGCCAAGATTCTCACCTACCACGTTGCAGCAGGCAATGTTGGTGCAGCCGACGTCATGAAGTTGAAGGAAGTCAAGACCGTTGAAGGTCAGATGGTCACGATCACCATCAAGGATGGCAAGGTCATGCTGAATGATTCAGCAACCGTCATTGCCGCCGATGTCAAGACAAGCAACGGCGTCATTCACATCATTGACACCGTTATCTTGCCGCCAGCAAAGAAGTAATTGGCGGACAGGCTGAACCACTGTTAGTCAGCCGTTATTGAAGATTTAAACACAGGGTCCAACCCCATGGTTGGACCCTGTGTCATATGACCTACGAAAGCCGCCAGATCGCTGCAGCACGGTTGGAAAGTTCGCGGCCAACGGACTACCCTTCTCCATTCAACCGCGCCCGCGCCTGATAGAAAGATAACCATGACCACCGCCGCCCCAAGTAAGTGCCCCTTCATTGCAGCAAACTCTCGCCCAGCCGACGACACCACCACCAACCGCGCGTGGTGGCCCAATCAACTTGACATCACGGTGCTGCAACGGAACTCGCCGATGGCTGACCCCATGGGCCCGGCCTTCGACTATGCCAAGGAATTCAAGTCGCTTGATCTTCATGCACTGTGCGCGGACCTGCGCGCGCTGATGACTGACTCGCAGCCTTGGTGGCCCGCCGACTACGGTCACTATGGACCGTTCTTCATTCGCATGGCATGGCACAGCGCTGGCACGTACCGCATCCGTGACGGACGCGGCGGCGGCGGCGCAGGCATGCAGCGGTTCGCGCCGCTCAACAGTTGGCCCGACAACGTCAACCTGGACAAAGCCCGTCGCCTGCTCTGGCCGGTCAAGCAGAAGTACGGCAAGAGCATTTCATGGGCGGATCTCTTTCTCCTCACTGGCAACGTTGCGCTGGAGTCGATGGGATTCAAGACCTTCGGATTCGGCGGCGGTCGCGCTGATGTGTGGGAGCCGGACACCACCTACTGGGGTGGCGAACGCAAGTGGCTGGCCGATGAGCGCTACACCGGCGACCGCGAACTGGATAACCCACTCGCCGCCGTGCAGATGGGCCTCATCTATGTGAACCCCGAAGGTCCGAACGGCAAACCCGATCCGGTCGCCTCCGCGCGCGATATCCGCGAAACCTTCGCACGCATGGCCATGAACGACGAAGAAACCGTTGCGCTCATCGCCGGCGGTCACACCTTCGGCAAGACGCACGGCGCCGCTGATCCAAGCAAGTTTGTTGGACCAGAGCCAGAAGCAGCACCGCTGCAACAGATGGGCCTCGGCTGGAAGAACAGCTTTGGAACCGGTAATGCCGGCGACACCATTTCCAGCGGCCTTGAAGGCGCGTGGACGGCAACGCCCACCACGTGGGACAACAGCTACTTTGAAACCCTGTTCGGCTACGAATGGAAACTCACCAAGAGTCCAGCCGGTGCGCATCAGTGGATCCCCACCGATGAATCTGCAGCCACCACCGTACCGGACGCGCACAACCCCACCAAGCGCCACGCGCCGATCATGCTGACCACGGATCTGGCGATGCGTATGGATCCAAACTATGAGCCGATTTCGCGTCGGTTCCTGAAGAACCCCGAGCAGTTTGCGGATGCATTTGCGCGCGCATGGTTCAAGCTGACGCACCGTGACATGGGTCCGGTGGTTCGTTACCTTGGGCCGCTCGTTCCAAAGGAAGTGCTCATCTGGCAAGACCCAGTGCCGGCCGTCACGCACGCGTTGGTCACTGCGCAAGATGTCGCAGCGCTCAAGGCGAAGGTGCTCGGCGCAGGTCTCACAGTTGCGCAGTTGGTATCCACAGCGTGGGCCTCCGCGTCCACCTTCCGCGGCACCGACAAGCGTGGCGGCGCCAACGGCGCGCGTATTCGACTTGTACCGCAGAAGGATTGGACGGTCAACAATCCTGCTGAACTCGCCAAGGTTCTCAAGTCGCTTGAAGCGATTCGCAGTGAATTCAACACCGCCCATGCTGCAAGCAAGAAGCAGATTTCGATCGCCGATCTCATTGTGCTTGCCGGATGCGCCGCTATTGAGCATGCCGCGAAGGCTGCTGGCATTGAAGTGACGGTTCCATTTGTTGCAGGCCGCACTGATGCTTCGCAAGATCAAACCGACGCTCATTCGTTCGCAGTGCTTGAACCAACCGCGGACGGCTTCCGCAATTATGTTGGCGCGGGAAATGCAGCGCCAGCTGAATATCTGCTGGTCGACAAGGCGTCCCTGCTGACGCTCACCCCACCAGAGATGACCGTACTCATCGGCGGCCTGCGCGTCTTGGGCACCAACTTCGACCACTCCAAGCATGGCGTGTTCACCGCGCGCCCCGGAGCGTTGACGAATGATTACTTCGTCAATCTCCTTGACATGCGCACAACGTGGACACCAACATCTGCGGCCGAGGAAGCCTTTGAAGGCCGCGATCGCAGCACTGGCAAGGTCGAATGGACCGCCACCCGCGTCGATCTGGTCTTCGGATCAAACTCACAACTTCGCGCGCTTGCAGAGGTGTACGCCAGCGCCGATGCCAAAGAGAAGTTCGTGCGCGACTTCGTAGCCGCTTGGACGAAGGTGATGAACTTGGATCGATTTGATATTCACTAAACGCGCTGCGACGGCTAAAGCACTGCATCCGCACATGCTGCAAACACCCCGCCTACTTACGCGGGGTGTTTGCGCTTTCAAGCTCTTGCCGCGTTGCGATCGGTACGTAGCCAATCTCTAAACCCTTCGGCGGCTGCACGATTTGCGCAGGATCAAGCTTCGCAAGCGCGCCCACCGTTGGCGGCGCGAGGTACTCGCGATCCTTGGTCCACTCGCGGTGCATCTTCTCCACAAGCACCTGAATGCGCTCACGCTCTTCCTTGGTGATGTCCGCATGCTGCATCGCAGGCTGATCGGCAAAGCGATACCAGTAGTACGTCACCACGCTGCCATCGCCAAGATGCGCTTGGAACGGGCCGGCTGCCGGGCCAGGCACTTTCCACGCGCTTTGCGCATCTTCCGGCGTTTCGTACGGCACTTCTGCATCCTCGCGCGGGCGATCAAACTTGACGCGCGCAAGCCCGGTTGAGCTCGGCACATCCTTCGCAGCCGCCACCACCCACTGCGATTTCTTCTCATTCGTCTTCAGTTTGAAATACTCCGGCAGCGCTACCAAGTCGCCCGCGGGCGAAGACATACGCCGCACGCGCGATGCATCCCACTCGTATCCATACGTGGTCGGATCGGCAGCAATCGGCTTACCAAACGACTTCCACGCGATACCGATCTTCTTGTCGTCTGACGCACCATCGGGATAGATCTGCCATGTCGAGTCCCCCTCAGAACGAAACTTCTGCACGTATTCACCAGCAGGATTCACCGCCCCACTCGCCTTTGCTCCGCCATCAAACCACGCCTTCACCGCATCCCACATCGCTGACTTCTTGTAACTCGTCAACCGATGCAGCACAACCGTCTTGCCATCCGCGCCCACCGGAAACCGCGTGGGCGCTACGCGCGCAAATGAATCGCCCTTTGCATCCACTGCCAGCATCGCTGGCACGTACTGCGTCTCCATCTGGAAAGCTTTATTCGGGTCCGAAGGTCGCGAGTCCAACAACAGCCCCGCGTACTTCGCATCAACCTCCGCCGAGTGTGACCAGAAGTACGGAGTGAAAAAACACACCGGCCCCTTGAAATTGCGCGTGTTTAAGAACAGCGTCCAGCAATTGTCGCCACTCGGAATGTTCGTCCCACCAGTTGTTGGCTTCGCCGCAATGAGTGGCAGCGGCAAATATCCATAGCCAAACAAATCACCGCGCGTTCCCTGCGCGATATTCAGCCCGTCAATTGGAAACAAGAGCCACGGACTGAGTTGCGCAACTCCGTAGAGACCAGCAGGCTTCGTCCAATCGCCCGCGCCGTGTGCGGGCCCGTTAGCGATCTCCGTAAAGTTGACCGCCACTCCGCCCATGATGAACTTGGGCGTTTCAGTTGGAAACCGCGTATCGCGCCACCAACCAAGCCCGCCCTCAATATCGGAGTACAGATCCTTGGGCGCCGCGCCTTCGTACTGCGCGTGCATCCATGTACCAAACAATCCCGTCTGGAAACGATGCCCCGGATAGTGTTCAAGCAGCGGCCACGCCGCGGCGTACAACGAGAAACCCGCATTGAATTCCGCTGGCACCTGTTCGCAGCCAACCAGCATGTACCCCGCCATCTCCGCATTCTGCGGTGCAGTGGTCTGCGGTGAAGCTTTCTGCGCCGAAACTTTCTGCGGCGACGCAGCCGCCGCCTTCGCCTTCTCTTGCGCAAGCGCCGTGCATGTGAGTGCGAGCGGCAGCAGCGCGGCAAGCGTGATCGTATTCATGCGACAAGTATCCCACGGAACCGAGCCATTCGCCCGCGATCACTCACAGC
>NSIA01000176.1 GCA_002737585.1 Planctomycetaceae bacterium
TGATCGCCGGCGCGGGACGGAAGAACAGAGCACGGCAGTCAATCCGCTGGAAACGGTGCGTCTTCTGGGTGCGCGGTTCACGCCGCATCCGATTGATGCCATGCCCGACGCATTCCATGGTGGTTGGGTGGGCTTCTGTGCGTTTGATGCGGTTCGCTGGCTTGAACCCGGCAAGCTTCCGTTTACTGCCGCGCCGCGTGATGATCGACAACTTCCGGATATGCATTTCGGGATGTACAGAGAAGTAGCTGTCTTTGATCATGTTGCCAAGGTGGTGCACGCGGTGATTTCCGTTCCGGCGGATGAGCACGCGGATGAGGCAAGTGCACTGAAACACGGTCGCGCCGCGCTCGATGCATTCTGCGCGCGACTGCTTGCGGGCGCTCCGCCATTGGCGCCGGGTGCTGTAGACCTTGATATCGCCGCACGGCCGGTACCCGGTGAACGCGCTTCGATGTCGCGCGCGGAGTTTGAGAACGCCGTGCTGCGCGCGCAGGATTACATTCGTGCGGGCGATGCATTTCAGGTGGTCCTCAGCCGACGCCAAGACCGCAGTACGCCTGCGGATCCCTTTGATATTTATCGCGCTCTGCGGGTAGTGAACCCCAGTCCGTATCAGATCTACTTGCAGGCGGAAGGGTGCATCTTGGTTGCTTCGAGCCCGGAAATTCTCTGCCGTGTCCGTGGGAAAACCGTTGTCAATCGACCGCTTGCGGGCACTCGGCGCCGGGGTGGTACGGAGGCGGAGGATCGTGCGCTGGAAATTGAATTGCTCGCGGACGAAAAGGAACGCGCCGAGCATGTCATGCTGGTTGATCTTGGGCGCAATGATGTCGGCCGCGTGTGCCGGCAGGGCACCGTGAGCGTTGATCGTTGCATGGAAGTGGAGCGTTACAGCCATGTGATGCACATCAGTTCAACGGTGACTGGCGAACTGAGTCCCGGGCTCGATTGTTGGGACGCGTTGCGTGCCACGTTGCCCGTTGGAACGGTGAGTGGTGCGCCAAAGGTTCGCGCCATTCAGATCATTGACGAACTGGAACCGGTGCGTCGTGGACCATATTCCGGCGGCATTGGTGCAGTTGGATGGGACGGCGATATGGACATCGCTTTGGCGCTACGCACCATGGTGATTCCGACCGCCGGGCATACCGAGGGCGCACCGTGGGATGTGCATTTGCAAGCCGGTGCCGGCGTGGTTCTGGACTCAGTGCCAGCCGCTGAATTTGAAGAGACGATCGCCAAGTGCGCTGGTCTTGGTCGCGCGATCGATCTTGCAGAACGTGCATTCGGCGGTAAGTGACTACACGGCACCGCTAATCAAGGGGAATAGGCGAATCATCATCAGTCGCCCGTTGCGCGGCCCGTTGTGCGGCTTGCTGCGCGGCCCGCTGCGCTGCCGCACGGCGAGGGTCTGGCTCAACTTCGGCGACCGCGCTTGGGCTATCGCTCGGTGCTGCCAACGTTCGCTTCAATGGTGGGGCCGCAAGTTCGTCGCCTGCAGACGATCCTTGATATGCAAGCAGCCCGCTCGCCGCGCCCCATGCTGCTGCCCCAATCAGGCGTAGCAAGATCACGACCGCTATCGGCGCGTTGGCGGCGCTGACAATTTCCGCGAACATCACTACACCCACCGCGGTAAAGATCATCGGCATCAGGTACTTCGGGCGCGCCACCTCAAGTGCGAGGCGTCCAATGACGCCATCAATCAGTATTGACCCGGTGATCAGTCCGAGCGCCATTGCGCCAAACCACAGCCCTCCAACGGCAAGACGAATGACGCCATCAATCGTTGGGCCCACCGCGGACGCAAGTCCGAAATTCAGGAAGATCAGTGCGATCACGCCGCTCCCCAATTCAACAAACAGCAGGGTTTGGGCGCGTTTGAAGTCTTGCGCCCCGGCGCTCACCACCTTGGAAGGGAGCGACTTCGCCGCATTTCGCAAAGCGATCAGACGTTGCACGCTGCCCACCAGTGCCAAGACGGCCAGCGGCGGACCCACGCACGAAACCATGAAAAGGCCAAGCGGTGCGCCAAACAGGAATGCCTTGGAGTAGGAGCGCAGCGATTCGGCCGCCGCGTCGCGCCGACTTTCCTCAACAGCCACGCCTTCGAGCGTGTCCCGAACGGAAAGTCCGCATTCTGGGCAGTTGGCCCCCTGGTCGACTCCGCGCAGGTTGTACCCACACCCTTTGCAGGGCAAATCGCTCGCTACACCAGCACTGGCGGGGCGCTTCAAGCGACGGGCGGGATCAGGGGGACTAGAAATTGGAAGTTCTCAGGAAATCGAGAGGGATTTTCAATGTGAACAGCGCGTACTGTGGCGAAGTATAAGACGCTGACCCCATGTTCATCGGAGACCTCTTCATGCCCCGTCCAATTGCTAGCCCGTCACGCCGCAGTTCCGCCATTGCGGCAGTTGCGGCCTGTTGCGTCGGCGCGTCCTCGTTCGCCAGCCTGATTCAGGGAGCGGCAGCGCCCGCCCGTCCCGTGGTGCCGGGTGCGGTGCCACCCGCCGCGCCCGCCGCGCCCGCCGCGCCGGCAACATCCGCCGAGCCGTGGAGTGAGCAACTGTGGAATGCCGCCCGGACCGGGAATCGCCAGCAGGTTGACCTGCTCTTGGAACACGTCCCGGCCGACGCCACCAGCGATGCTGCCAAGCGCCTGCGCGAGTCCGTGACGCGTCGCGATGAGCATGTTGCCGCGACTTCGAAGAAGGTGGCTGAACAGCGCATAGAGAAAGCCAAGGAGATGTCCGATGCGGTTGCTGCTGGCAACGCCACCAAGGCGCTCATAGGCGCCGCGTACATGAAGTTCCTTTCCGATGACTGGAAGGTGGACCTGGCATCGCCCGGTGTTAAGGCGGCGATCGCACTTGCTGATACCAAGATCGCCAAAGCGCGCACCGACGGTGACTGGCTCTACGCAGAGGAACTCCTCAATCGCGTTCGTTCGCTTTATGAAGGTTCAACGCAGAAGGAAGAGTTTCAGAAGTACGACGACGCACTTGAGACCGACGTCAGTCGGCGCGTCATGCTGGTGCTGGAGTATGCGCCGCACGCGTGGTACGACCTGCGCAAGAAGCAATACGAACGCCTTGATGAGAAGGATCGCAAGGAGCCATTCGCGCCCTTCAATGAGAAGGGCGATGATGACTGGAAGCAGACAATCGAAGGTATCAACGAGCGAATCCTCGCCGAGGCGCTCACGCAGATTGCAGCTCAGCACCTTGAGAATGTTGGCTGGAAGCCGCTCATTGAAGGTGGGCTTTCCATGGTGCATCAGTTGGCCACCACGCCAGCGCTCAATGAGAAATTCCCATCGCTTGGTGATGCAACGCTTGCCGGTGCGTTCGGCCAAGCAGTGACCGATCAGTTGACGTCAGTTGCAGCGATGCGCGCTGAAGAAGTAGATGCCAAGACCTTCAACAAGGTGTTCGCGGCATTGCGAGCAGCCAACGACGCGACCGTGAAATTGCCAGTGGAAGTGATTGTCCGTGAGTTTGGAAACGGCACCATGGCAACCATGACGCACGACTTTGAGGATCCCTACACGGAGATCGTTTGGCCGGACCGCATGCGTCGCTTCAGTCAGGCGATCAAGGGGAATTTTGTAGGCGTTGGCATTCTCATTCGTCACAATGAGAAGCGTGAAATCGTCATCATCAACCCACTTGACGGCAGTCCGTCCAAGCGCGCCGGCATCAAGCCGCAGGACAAGATCGCCTCCGTGAATGGCATGAGCACCGCCGACTGGCCGCTTGACAAGGCTGTTGACACCATCACCGGACCTGCAGGTACTCCAGTCACGCTGGGCATTTCCCGTGAGGGCGAGGCGAAGCCGATTGAGTATCCGCTGGTTCGCGAACGCATCAAGATGTATTCAGTGCAAGGCTGGAAGAAGACCGGTTACAACGACCGCTTTGAGCCGCAGTGGGACTGGTACGTCGATCCGGAAGACGGAATTGGCTACATCCGCTTGACTGGATTCAATGAGGATACCTTCACAGACTTCCTGAAATCAATGCGCGAGATGTCCACGCAGCGTGATATCAACGGTTTGATCTTGGATCTGCGCGGTAATCCGGGCGGACTGCTGCAGAGCGCGGTTTCGTTTGTCAATGCGTTCTTGCGCTCCGGCCGAATTGTCAGTGTTGAGGATCGCAACGGGCAGGAGTTGTACGCATTCACGGCGCAGCGACAGCGTGCCCCGCTTGCTGATGTTCCAACCGTGGTGCTCATCAATGAGGGCAGTGCCAGCGCCAGTGAGATTGTCTCCGGTGCGTTGGAGGCACATGACGTGGCAGTGGTCATCGGCGAACGCAGTTTCGGCAAGGGCAGTGTGCAGGAAGTGCATGACATTGATGGCCGTGGCCCAGAGGCCAAGGCAAACGTGAAGTACACGGTTCAGCACTACCTGTTGCCAGCGAAGCCAGGCGAGACCAAGGGTCGGCTTGTTCATAAGCAGCCCGGATCGGATGACTGGGGAGTCATGCCGGACTACGTAGTGAAGTTGTCTCCTGACCAGATTGAGGAGATCAACAAGATTCGCGCTTCTGCCGACGATGTTCCGGAAGAGGCTGCCGACGGCATGGTGGAGGTTCCCGGATCGTCGAAGTCGCCCGGCGATGAGCCTCCTGCCAACGGTCAGGCGGTCGACAAAAAGGCGAAGGAGCCGCGCGACCCCGCCGAATTGGTGATGAAGGGAATCGATCCGCAGGTCGAGATGGCGGTCCTGTTGCTGCAGGGTCGGGCGCTCGGGCAGGCCGAAAAAGCCTCGTCCGTCGGTCCGGCAACGGCACCCGCGCAGCGCCCGGCGGCACCGGAGGCGGCTGGGAAGGCCCGTTCGTGATCGGTTGAATTCGGCTTGGATTCTTGACAACATTCACAGAAAGCACACGCGCGGTTTCGGCATTGCCGGAACTGCGCGTGGCTTCTATACTTATGGGTCTGTTTGCGCAGCAGCCGTGTTGACGTTCGTCGCACGGCGCCTGTTTCCAGTTTGTACTAACTCCACCTCTATGACAAGTCTCTCTCATCCAACTGCCGGCGGTACTTCCGCATCGGCAGCACCGAACTCGGTTGTCCATACCAAGGTGTACGGCGATGCCGAACACCTACAGGTTCCGGCCGCCGCCGCCCATGTTTCTTCCGAGCAGATGCTGGACTGGTTCAAGCAGATGCTTCTGATTCGCGA
>NSIA01000177.1 GCA_002737585.1 Planctomycetaceae bacterium
CGCCGCTGCTGCGAAATTGCCGCGCCCCGCTGACACAGCAGCCATGGCAGTCAAGACTTCTGGATCATCCTGAGTACCGGGCATTGCCTTCAGCATGTCCGCCACCACTTGCGCGGCGTCCAGATCACGCTTCTTGATGTTGGCATCAGTCGCCAAGTAATTAGCGGCTTCAATGAGTGCGTACTTGTCTGTCTTAATGCCGGCAATGGTGCTAGTCAGAAGCGCCTTGGCGCCGGTGGTGTCGTCCGCTTGCTCGTTCAGCATGCGCCAGGATTCAAAGCTGTACTCAAGCAGCGTGGACGGATTTTCAGCGATCGCCTTGGCGTACAGGCTGCTCGCCTCCTTAAAGTTACGGCGCTTGGATGCGTTGCGCGCAGCGTTGATGGTTGGCTCAACGCGCGACATCAATTCCGGGTCGTAGCGGTTGGCTAAGGTCTGCTTGATGATGCGGTCAAAGTTCTCATCGAGCGGATTGCCGATGTGAACGATCTTTCCGGAGCGATTGATGACGAACGCGCACGGGATGCCCTTCTGACCAGCAGCCTTCATCCACTTATCTTTGATGAAGGTGTCGTCCTTCTTCTGCGTGGCCACGGTGTAGCCCATGGCAGAGCCCTTCTCCTTGACGAACTTCTTGACAAGGTCAACGGGCTCATCGCTCACGCCAATGATTTCTAAACCACGCGAACCAAGGTCCGTCTGCAGTTCAGTGAGATGCGGAATGGAGCGCTTGCATGGCCCGCACCACGTTGCCCAGAATTCCACCACGTAGACCTTGTCCTTACTGAAGGTCTCTACCTTGTCGCCCTGGACAAATTCCAAATGTTCGGCAAAGCCTTCCGGAGCAGTGCCTCCCACCTCGAGCTTCTTCTCATCCTGCGCGCGTGCGCCGGATACGAACGAAAGTGCGAGAGCGAGGCTAGCGGCGGCGGTGACGAGTGCGTGGCGCATGGTGTGGGTTCCGTTGGTATGCACACTATAGACGGACAGGTTGAGGGGCAGAAGCGGCAAGGTCCTCACGCAGGATCAAGGACATCCACCGACTCAAATCGCTTGCCTTCAAGCATTTCTAGGCTGGCACCACCGCCGGTTGAAACGTGCGTGAGTGCGTCGGCAAGGTGCGCAATGTCCAACGCCGATGCGGTGTCGCCGCCTCCCGCGATGGTGATGGCGCCCGTACGAGTGGCTGCAGCAACAGCGCGCGCGATGGTCATGGTGCCCACATCGAATGGAGCCGTCTCAAACGCGCCCATCGGTCCGTTCCATACCACTTGCTTGGCGGTGAGGCACGCTTCGGCAAACAGGTCGCGCGAACGCGGCCCAATGTCAAGACCCATCCAGCCGTCAGGAATTCCACCGGTCACCTCGCAGGTTTCCGTTCCTGCAGCAAGCGCGCGACCGCAGACATGGTCGATCGGCAGCAAGATGGTGCAACCGCGCTCCTGCGCAGCGCGCAGAATGTCGCGCGCTTTCTCGATCATCTCTGGCTGTACAAGGCTTGATCCGGTGGTCACGCCCTCCGCACGAAGGAACGTGTAGGCCATGGCTCCGCCCACAATCACCATGTCCACTTTGTCCAACAAGTTGGAGAGAGCCAGTAGTTTGTCGCTGACCTTGGCGCCACCGACGATCGCAACAAAGGGACGCCTCGGGGCTTCAAGCGCCGCGCCCAAGAATCGCAATTCTTTCTCTAGTAAGCGCCCTGCCAGCGCTGGCGCCCCACGCAACTTCATCGCGCGCGGCAGTGCCACCATGGATGCATCGGCGCGATGTGAGGCGCCGAACGCATCGTTGACATACGCGTCTGCGTAGCCAGCCAGCGTTGCGGCAAACCCGGCGTCGCCCTTCTTCTCACCCTTCTCAAAGCGGAGATTTTCAAGAAGCAACACCTGCCCCGGCTTGAGCTGCGCAACCGCTGCCTGCGTGGCGCTGTCGGTTGGAGTCTGTCCCGCAAAGAGAACTTCGGCCTGACCAGCCAACAGTTCTTTGAGGCGCACAAAGACGGGCTGCAAACTGTCCGCTGCTTCGTAGCCGATGCCAGCCGGTCGACCAAAGTGACTGGCAACCACCACCGCTGCGCCCCGGGCAATCAGTGACTGAATAGTGGGCAGCGCGCCGCGAATGCGTCGGTCATCGGTGATGTTTCCAGCGTCATCGGTGGGGACGTTGAAGTCGGCGCGTACAAAGACGCGCTTCCCTTTGGGGTCATAGGAATCAATCGAACGTCGTGCGGGAGTGCGTGGGAGCGAGGCGGCGTGATCGGTCATACTTCCACTATACGAAATGCCCATCGACCACCCCATGACCCCGCACGATTCCCAGCGCCGGCCACTGACCGTACTGGTGCTTGGCCCAACCGCCGGCGGCAAGACCGCGCTGGCCGTTGAGTTGGCGCTCACCATGCCGGGCGGCGGCGAGTGCGTCAGCGCGGACAGCATGCAGGTGTACCGCGGCATGGACATCGGTACGGCCAAGCCAACCATGGAGGAACGGCGCGGCGTTCCGCACCACATGATTGATGTTGCCGATCCGCACGGCGGCGCGTTCACGGTGGCGGACTGGGTAGACGGCGCGCAGGTTGCCATTGAAGCAATTCATGCACGTGGGAAGCACGCCATTGTGGTGGGCGGCACCAATCTCTATATCAAGAGCATGGTGGAGGGAATGTTTGATGGCCCGCCCGGTGATCCAGACATTCGCGCCCGGCTTGAAGCGCTGCCAACGGAAATTCTGCGCGGCGATCTTGCGCATCATGACCCGATCGCTGCATCGCGCATTCATCCAAACGACCGTCGTCGCACGGTGCGTGCCTTAGAAGTATGGATGATTACCGGGCAACGGCTGAGCGAACTGCAACAACAGTGGAGCGATGCGCCGCGTGCCCTGCCGCCACGGACGCATGCGGTTGGATTGGAATGGCCAGTGGAACTGATTAACCAACGGATCAACGCTCGAGTCCGTGCCATGCTGGCTGGAGGCCTTGAACGCGAACTGGTCAAGCTGCTTGCCAAGGGGCCACTCAATCGGCAAGCGATTGAATCCGTCGGATACCGCGAACTGTTGCGGCACTTTGCCCACGAGTGCACCATTGAGGAAGCCACGGAAGACATCTGCGTGCGCACGCGGCAATTTGCACGCCAGCAACGCACCTGGCTGCGGCGCTTCAAGGCGATCCCGGGGTCGATTTGGATCGACTCCCCGCTGCGGACTGCCCCCGAGGCCGCCCGCGAGGTTATTGGGACTCTATTTGGGTCGTAACGACGACTCCTCATATAAGTACCACCCCTCCGCCGATGGAGCCCCGACAGACGGTGCTCTTGATTTCGGCTGCGCGGAAGACGATCCAATATGGCAAAACGACCAACAAAGCCTGTAAAGACAGCCACAAACGATGAACCGGGGGACACTGCGCCTGCCGCCAAGGGCAGCTACAAGCTAGTGATCGTGGAAAGTCCCGCCAAGGCGAAGACCATCACCAAGTACCTCGGGGCCGGCTTTCAGGTGGAAGCCTCCAAGGGGCACATCCGGGACCTACCGAAGCGTGCCCCCAAGGGTGTGAAGCAGCCGGTGCCGGGCGTGGACTTGGAGCATGACTTTGAGCCAACCTATGAAGTGAGCGACGACCGCCGCACGCAAGTGACAGCACTGAAGAAGCTTGCCAAGAATGCCAGCGAGATCTGGTTTGCAACCGACTTGGACCGTGAGGGCGAAGCGATCGCTTGGCACTTGGCGGAACTCTTGGGCGTGGATCCATTGAAGGCAAAGCGCGTGGAGTTTGATGAGATCACCCGCGGCGCGATTCTCAAGGCGTTCGAGGCGCCGCGGCCGATCGATATCAACCGCGTGAACGCGCAACAGGCGCGCCGCATCTTGGACCGCATCGTGGGTTACATGGTCAGCCCGGTGCTGTGGAAGAAGGTGGCCGGCGGACTCAGCGCGGGGCGCGTACAGAGCGTTGCGCTGCGACTCATTGTTGATCGTGAGCGTGAGATTCGTGCATTCCAACCGGATGAGTACTGGAAGGTTGAGGCTGCCATGACGCCGGACGCGGCCAAGGGCACAGCGATGGCGAAAGACTGGAACGCATTCATGGCGCGCCGCGATGAACGCAACAAGGCGCCCACTAAGAAGGAACAGGCGCATTGGCTTGCAGAGCGCAGCGGCATCGAGTGCGAACTGGTGCAAGTGGCGGGTAAGGCATTTGATTTGGGACGCGAGGTTCCAAAGTATGAGGATTTGGCGGATTTCAGCTCCAAAAATCCTTCCGTTGCCATTCCCGACTGGGTGATGCGTAAGAAGGAAGAAGACAAGAAGACCAAGACTCCCCTGCCCCAAGAACTGCGCTGGTACGGACCGGGCGATGACTTGGTGACGCGCGTGCGGACCGTGGCGGAGGCGGTTGGCCTGGAGAGCATCACGGTTGATCTGCGCGAGGACGCGGAAGCCGTTGGATTTGCGCGTTGGCAGCGAACGGTGCGCGGCACCATTGGTGCAGGCGTTCGTTATCGCGTGAAGAGCATCGACCGCAGCGGCACCAGCAGCAAGCCGAGGGCGCCGTTCATTACAAGTACGTTGCAATCGAGTGCCAGTTACGCGCTGAGTTTCGGCACCGACCGCACCATGCGCGTGGCGCAGATGCTCTATCAAGGCGTGAACGTTCCTGGCGAAGGGCCGGTCGGTCTGATCACCTACATGCGTACCGACTCCACTGCATTGTCTGGCGAGGCGCTGGGCACGGTGCGTTCGTTCATTACTGAGAAGTACGGAGCGAAGTATCTGCCTGAGAAGGCGCGCTTCTATGGATCAAGCAACAAGAGTGCGCAAGAGGCACACGAAGCGATTCGTCCAACCAATGTGCGGCGCACGCCGGAGATGTTGCGCGGCGTGATCGACGAGGAGCAGTGGCGTTTGTACAACCTGATCTGGCAGCGCTTTGTTGCGTGCCAGATGACCGACGCGCAGTACGACTCCACTGCAGTGCTGTTGGAGCGCAGCGACAAGGCGACCGGAGCCATCTTCAAGGCCAACGGACGCGTGCAGACTTTTGATGGCTACACCGTCACCGGCATTCGCGGCGAAGGTGAAGATCAGGAGCTGCCGGCTATGAAAG
>NSIA01000178.1 GCA_002737585.1 Planctomycetaceae bacterium
GGGTTCACTCACCTTTACCGGCAACGTGCAAGGCACCGGCGACCTCGTAGTCACCTCCGGCGGAAGCGTGGGAACGGTGAACTTGGCGTTCAGCACCGGGTCCTTTGATGGCCACACCGTCATTGACGGCACCAGCGCCAACATCGACACACAGAATTCGGTCGGTCTTCAGGGGCTGACGCTCAATAGCGGTGCCGTCACGGTGGGCACCGCGCTGACACTCGCAGCTAGTCAAGCATTTGATGTGAACGGCACCTCGAGCCTCACGGGCAGTGCCCCGGGTCTCACGGCATTCACACTCGATGGGGCGATGTCCGGAACTGGCAGCTTGGCGCTGAGCGGCATCAATCTGAACGTCAACGGCACTACTTCAACGTTCACCGGTGCGCTCACGCTCGCGGGCACCGTTGGCAGCGAGTCCACCCTCACCACCACGAATGGTGCATGGCTCAGCAACCTGGGTTCGCTGACCATGGCGAACAACACGTCGCTCACCTATTCGGGCGCTGATGCCGCCACGTACGGCGGTGCGCTCGTCACTGGCGCTACCGCGGGCGATCGCGCCTTGATCTTCACGTCCGGCACCGGCACCGGCGACCTCACCCTGAGCGGGACGGTGTCGGGCACCGGCGACCTGGTCATCGGTGCGGCCAGCGGCTCAACCGCTCAGACCACGCTGGCCTTCACATCCGGCACGCTCACCGGTCGCACCGTCATCGAAGACGCAAACGTCGCCATCAATACGCAGGCATCGATCGGTGACGCGGGCCTCTCGCTCACCGGCGCCACTGTCACGCTCGGAACGGACATCACGCTCGGTGTGGCGCAGGATCTAACGATCTCCACCGCCTCCTCGATCTCCGGTCCCGCTGGCGGTGCAAACACCGCGTTCACCCTGAATTCCGCCATGAGCGGCACTGGCAACCTGGCTCTTGATCATGTCAGCATGAACGTCGGCGGTGCCACCTCTACGTACACCGGCGCACTCACGCTCGCGGGCGCTTCGACGCTCACCACCTCCAACCAGCAGTGGCTGACCAACGTCGCGTCGATCAACCTTGGCAACGAAACATCGCTGATCTATGACGGCATCGTGGCAGGCAACTACTCCGGTCCGTTGAACGCCACCGGCGCGTCGGCCACCATTGCCACTTCCGGCGCGACTGCCGCCGACTTCCGCGTCGACGGTACGGTGACCGCTACGGGAGATCTGGTTGTCTCTGCACTCGACGGTTCCACAGCCACCACCACGCTGGCCTTTGACAGCACCAGCAGCATCACCGGCCAGACCATCATCGACAGCGCCAAGGCGAAGATCGATACCGCGTTCTCCGTGGGCGGCGCCGGCCTCGCACTGACTGACGGCGATCTCACGCTCGGCACCGCGCTGACCCTCGGTTCCGGCCAGGCATTCGCCGTGAACGGCACCTCGAGCCTCACCGGCAGCGGCAGCGCCAACACGGCGTTCACCGTCAACGAGGCAATGTCCGGCACGGGTGCGCTGACAGTCTCGGGCGTTGATCTCTCGGTCGGCGCAGCCACGTCCACGTTTACCGGCGGCATCGCGCTGCAGGCCGGCTCCACCGCCACCACGAGTAACGCCGCGTGGATCAGCAGCCTCACTTCGCTCACACTGAACGCTGATGCCACGGCGACGCAGTTCACCTACACCGGCAACGCCTCGGCTACCTATGCGGGCACACTGATCTCGGGCGGCACCGCTGAAGCCACCGTGGCCACATCCGGTGCGGGCACCGGCGCGCTCAGTTTCACCGGCACCGTTGATGGCAGCGGCGACCTGGTCTTCAAGGCGCTCTCTGGTTCCACCGCCACCACCACGCTGGCCTTCAGTGCAAGCACCTTCACCGGCACCACGGTGATTGACACCATGTCTGCGGCCGTGAACACGCAAGCATCCGTGGGCGGCGCTGGTATGCGCATCTTGGGTTCGCAGGTGGACATCGGCGCGGACCTGTCGCTCGGTTCCGCGCAGTCACTCACGATCGGCGGAACCACCACGCTCACCGGCACATCTGCGGGGACCACCACGCTGGCAGTCGATGGCGGCCTCAACGTGTCGGGCGCCTCCGCCAATCTGACGCTCTCGCAACTCAGTGCGTCATTTGGATCGGGCGGCACATCAAATTTCGTTGGCGATGTCACGCTCACTTCTGGATCCGCGCTCTCCCTGACTGACGGCGCCGATCTGAGTGACGCCTCGGTCTTCTCCGACGCGCTGAACTCCGGCGGCGCAGTGACCGTCGGCGGCGACGGCACGCTGGCCCGCATCGGCAGCGTCGGCAACGCGTTCAAGGGTCTGCTCAATCCGGGCGACCGCAATAATGCTGGTTCTTCAACGCTCACTGTCACTGGTGATGTCATCCTTGATGCAACCTCCACGGCCAGCTGGTACCTGCTTGATTCCAGCGGCAAGGCCGATCGCCTCGACGCTGGCGGTTCGTTCACCCTCAACGGTTCCGCGGCCAAGATTGTCTATGACGCTGATTTCTATTCCGGCACCTTCATCCCCGCCTCCGGCGTCACCGTCGATTACGTGATGGCCACCGCCGGCACCTTGAACGGCACGTTCAGCACGGTGGACGTGGTCACTGTCGATCCACTCACCGGCCTTGCCACCGACCACGCGGTGAATGCCAACGGCTCCACGTACTTCATGGGTGGTGCGTTTGAGGTGAGTTACGCGGGCAATGAATTCAGTCTGCAGATCATTGGTCAGGGCGGCTCGTATCCGCTGGCCGCTGGCACCACCAGCACCAATGTTGTTGTGGATGTGCAGACGGGTAACGGTACGGTCCGCCGCAATGCCAATGTCGGCACAGTGAACAACAGTCAAATCAATGCATCGGCGGCAGCGATCACCGCGATCGCCACTGGTCCATCCGGTACGGATGAGCAGTACGTCGCTACGCAGATGTTGCTCCTCACGCCCGGCGCGTTCGCAAGTTCTGATGTGGCGCTTTCCAACGCAGCCAATCCGTACGCGCTGCCCAACGTCACCATGAACCAGCTCTTCCAAGCTGGAAACGTAGCTATGAAGCGACTGATGCAACTGCGCGAAAGTACTACGCCAACGCCAGTCGCTCCGCTGCTGAGTTCCAAGGGCGGCGTGACCGATCAGGAATCACTGTCCGCTGGCTCGGCTGTTGTCACTGGCAACTCGTTCACCAGTTTCGGCGCGCCGTTGAACGGTCCAACTCCTGATGATGGTGCTCGGTGGTGGTCGCGCGGTTACGGATTCACCAACAGTGTCAGTGATGACACATGGGCAAAGACCAGCTATAGCTCGGCCACCGGCGGCCTCATGTTTGGCGCCGACATGGTGCTTGGCAAGGGATTCATCGCGGGTGCGTTCATCGGTTACATGCCCGGAACGGTTGACATCACCGGCGGCTTGGTGGATGAGACGGACACCATCAACGGTGCGAACGTCGGCATCTACGGCAGTTGGGTCCCGGATTCTGGCCAGTGGTACGTGGAGGCTGCCGCGCAGGGCGGCTACGCGGGCGTTGACCGCACGCGCGACCTGTATATCCCGGGCGTTGTGCGTACGGCCACATCGGACAATTCGCTGTGGGCGGCTTCGGTGAACTCTGAGATCGGCATGAACATTCGTATCGGTGGCGATATGTTCGTGCAGCCATACGCGTCGGTGGCTGCTGGTTACGTTGGTCAAAGTTCGTACACAGAGCAGGGTGCTGGCAGCGCAAACTTGGATGTTTCAAGCCAAAGCGCCGTCATGTTGCAGCCAACGATTGGCTCACGCGTCATGCATACGTTGCGCCTCGATCGTGATGTGTTGACGCCGTACATTGGCAGCGCGTTCATCGCCAACGTGCCGATCGGTGATTGGGATGTCACGGCTACTAACGCGTACAGCGCAACACCTGGTTACTCCGTGTACGGCAGTCCAGAGACGCGTTACGGTGTCAGCTTTGAGGCTGGTGTTGAGTTTGCGTCGTACAAGGGAGTCACCGCGTACTGCTCGTTCAACGGTATGCAGTTTGAAAACGAGCAACAGTACGGCGGCCAAATCGGCGTCATCGTTCCCTTCTAAAGTCGGCGCCGTTCAACGTTGTCCCGCGGTTCTCGGTACGCAATCACTGTATTTCTGAACGTGAGTTTCAGATGAAAATTACCGCATTTTTCAGCAAATTCGAGCACCTTCCCTAACTCACGGTCGTAGGGTTCTTTGCGTCTGAAATGCAATGCAAAAGTTGAAACTCCTACCAAGGGAGAGCGTTATGACATTCATATACGGTTCTTTAGCGTGCGTTCTGCTCACGGCCTCTGCTACCTATGCGGAGACGACCTTCTCGTTCACCAACCAGTGGTCAGGTGGCGGGCAAGGGCTTTTTCATATTACGAATGACACCTCCCAGCCCATCCAGGGTTGGACCTTGCGGTTTGACTGGAACGCCGAAATCACCAGTGCGTGGAACGGCACCGTGCAGTCGCATGTGGGCAATCAGTACAAGATCGTCAACGCCGAATACAACGCCACCATCGCGCCTGGCGCGTCCGTTGATGTCGGTTGCGTCGCCAACTTCGCCAGTGCTGACCTATTGCCGACATCGATCACTATCGCGCCGTTGGTCCCGTGCCCGGGCGATTTGAACTTGGACTCCAGGGTGGATGCCGTTGATCTTGCGGCCATTTTGGGTAATTGGGGTAGCACCTCCGCGCTATACGACCCGAATGGTGATGGCGTCACTGGCAGCGCCGACCTCGCAGTGATTCTCGGGTCATGGGGTGACTGCGCGACCGGTGGCGGTGGTACTGGCGGCGGCGGTGGTGGCGGTGGCGGCGGTGGTGAAGGCGCCACCACTCCGGTCCTGACGAGTCCGGCGACTGCTTATGGAACCGCTGGCTCGGCGTTCACCTACCAAATCACTGCGAGCGGCCTACCGACCTCCTTCGGTGCCACTGGATTGCCCGCTGGGCTCTCCGTGAACGCAACGAGCGGACTGATTTCCGGAACTCCAACAGTTGCGGCAACCACCAGCGTGGTGTTGGCGGCGAGTAACGCAGTCGGCACCGCGAATCAATCGCTGGTGGTCACCATCTCGCCACCGAGTGCGCCTGGAGATTTCAATTACGCCGAAGTGTTGCAGAAGTCGTTGTACTTCTATGACGCGCAGCGTTCCGGAAATCTGGCTGATGGCTTCCGTGTCGCATGGCGCGGCGACTCCGCTCTTGCTGACGGGGGCGATGTCGGCATTGATCTGACCGGCGGCTACTACGACGCTGGCGATCACGTGAAATTCGGACTACCGATGGCAAGCTCGCTCTCGCTGCTTGCGTGGGGTGGCATTGAATATGGCGCGGCGTATGAGCAGACTGGTCAGAAGCTCGCATTGCTTGCGGCGGTTCGCTGGGGAACCGACTTCATCATCAAGGCACATCCTTCGGCAAACGTGCTGTACGGACAAGTCGGAAATGGTTCGCTGGACCACAGCTATTGGGGTCCGTGTGAAACCATGAACATGGCGCGGCCTTCGTACGCCATCACCGCAGCCAAGCCCGGCTCCGATCTGGCCGGCGAATCCGCGGCAGCCATGGCAGCGGCAAGCATGCTGTTCCGCAGTACTGACCCCGCATACGCGGACACCTTGCTGGCACACGCCCGCACGTTGTTCAACTTTGCGGACACCTACCGCGGCAAGTACTCCGAATCCATCACCGACGCCGCCATTTACTACAACTCGTGGTCTGGCTATTACGACGAGCTTGCATGGAGCGCAGCGTGGTTGTACCGCGCCACCGGCGAGGCGGCGTATCTGGCGAAGGCGGAGGCGATCTACAGCCAGAACATTGCTGGCCTTCCGTTGCGGTGGACGCACAACTGGGACGACAAGACCTACGGCGTCACGGTGCTGCTCGCGCAACTCACCGGCAACAGCTCCTACAAGGCTGCGGCTCAAAGGTGGCTGAATTTCTGGACCATTGGTGACAACGGCAGCAGAGTCGCATACACCGCCGGCGGTTTGGCGTGGCTCGATCAGTGGGGTTCGTTGCGCTATTCGGCCAACACGTCCTTCCTGGCGCTGATCTATGCCGACCGGGTCGGCGATGTCGGCACGCGCTACCGCGACTTTGCACGCAACCAGATTGATTACATGCTTGGCAAGAATCCCAATGCGCGCAGTTACGTGGTCGGATTCGGCGTGAATCCGCCAGTGAATCCGCACCATCGCGGCGCTCATGGGTCTTGGAATGGAAGCATGACGACACCCGCTGCGTCGCGACACATCTTGTACGGAGCGTTGGTTGGTGGTCCAAGCACCACATCGGATTCGTCGTACACGGACGATCGCAGCAATTACATCTGCAATGAGGTCGCGCTTGACTACAACGCGGGCTTCACCGGTGCGATCGCTCGACTTGCACAGGATTCGACGGGCGTTCCAGTGGCGAACTTCCCGCCGGCGTCGGAGCAGGGATCAATCGACGATGAGTTCTTTGTCGAGGCGTCCATTAATCAACAAGGCAGCGGCTTCACTGAAATCCGCGCGCTCTTGAACAATCGCTCCGCCTTCCCGGCTGTTGGTTCCAGCACTCTCTCCATCCGTTACTTCGTGGATCTCTCTGAGCTGTTTGCAGCCGGCTACGACCAGACATCGGTGGTCGTCAGCGGCAACTACATTCAGAACGGCACTGTGGCACCAGCGTTGAAGGTGTACGACGCGGCGCGCAAGTTGTATTACGTCGACGTGAGCTTCGTGGGCACGTACATCGCTCCAGGAACAGGCAGTTCATACTGGCGCGAGGCGCAATTCCGTATGGCGCTGAAGACCGGTGTACCGGCTTCTGCGTGGAACGCGGCCAACGATCCTTCCTTCACTGGCCTTGGAGCTGGCAATGCAAACATGATCAAGACCAGCAAGATTGCGGTGTATGACGATGGATTCCGATTGACGGGAGTGCTTCCGTAAGCGTGCCTTGCACGTGACACGTGTGCGCTGAATAGTTTCATCACCCCATACGAGTCCCCTCTTGGCCCCTTCGGCCAACGAGGGGATTCTCTTTACTGGGTGATCCGAAGAGAGTGACTTATCGAGCGAGGTACGCCTCAAGTATCGCGCACGCGGCCAGTGCGTCGCGCAGTTCCTTCTTCTCGCGGTGCGTGCGCCCGCTCTGCGACATGCGCTGATCGGCTTCAAAGCTCGAAAGCCGCTCATCATGAAAGTGCACTGGTAGGCGAACGCGCGCAGCAATGGCGGCGCCAAACTCACGCGCATCGGTGACGGCGGCGCCTTCCGTTCCATCCATGTTGATGGGTAAGCCAATCACCAACGCATCGGGTCCATGTCGATCGATGGACTTGGCCAGCGCATCCATCAGCGCCGGTCCGCGCGAAACCATCAACACCTCTACTGGCTGCACGATGCGCAGCACATCATCGCCTGCCGCCAGGCCGGTTCGCTTTGCACCAAGATCAATCGCCAGGTATCGCATGAATTCAGCGCAACGCTTCCGGTACGAGACCAGCAATGTCTTTCACCTTCTCCGCCAGATCCGCGCGCACCACCAATGTCGCATCCTTGGTGCGCACCACAATCACATCGGTCAGTCCGATGGTGGTGATGACGTGCGAAGGATCATCACTCAACGCCAGCACGCCCGTGCTCCCCACATGCAGCGCCTGCGCATTGGTTCGATTGCCATCACCGTCCGCCGCGAGCGTCTCACCATAACTTGGCCAGCTGCCAACATCGCGCCACTCGACGCTCATCGGCACCACGCATACGGAAAGCGTTGGGTCTTTCGAAGCCGGCTCCATCAGTGCGTAATCAACGCTAATTTTCGGCAGTTCTGGATAGATGCGTTCCACGGTCGCGCGCGCCGTAGCAGTTCCCCACGCCGCGCGAATCTCCCGCATACCAGCGGCAGTCTCCGGCTTGAAGCGTTGCAATGCCTCCAGCACGGTCTTCGCGCTGAACACGAACATCCCGCTGTTCCATCCAAACCCGCCGCTCTGCAGATATTCCTCAGCGCGCGCACGATCCGGCTTCTCCACAAATCGCTTCGCTCCGAACGCGCCGGGGAATCCCGCAATCGCGTCACCGCGTTCCACATATCCAAATCCAGTGGCTGCAAATGTTGGCGTGATAGCAAAGGTCACAAGCCGCGTCGGGTCTGCCTCCACCAACCGAAAGCCAAGATCCATCGCGCGCTCAAACTCCGCTTGCGGCGTAATCAAATGGTCGCTCGTCAACACAGCAAACACCGCGTCGGGATCATCTTTCCCAACCACCGCAGCAGCAAATGCCACCGCGTTCACGGTATCGCGCCCCATCGGCTCTCCCAAGACGTGGGCATCATCAATCCACGGAATGTCCTCGCGGATCAGCGCACGGTATTTTTCCCCGGCACACACATACCGGTTCGCCTCTGGAACCAGCGTGCGAATCCGCTCCGCTGCCACGGAAAGCAGGCTCTTTCCACCAATGAAACGCAACAGCTGCTTGGGAACAGCCTGCCGGCTCATCGGCCAAAGTCGCGTACCGGATCCACCTGCCATAATCATTGCGTAGCGCATGGCTCGTAGGATAGGCGCAGGCAAGGAAGCCCTCATGATCACTCAACTCACCGGAAATCTCATCGCCATCGACGACGGTGCCGCCCACGTTCAGGTGGCTGAACTCACCTACGAGGTGTTGATTCCCGCCGCGGATTCCATGTCACTCGCGGCGCGCATTGGGCAACCGGTGAAGTTCCACACGCTGCATTACTTGGAGGGGCAAGGGCAGGGTTCCAGTTTCTGGCCGCGCCTGATCGGATTCCAGTCAGCCACCGATCGCGCCTTCTTTGAACTCTTCACCACCGTGAAGGGCATTGGCAATCGCAAGGCATTGCGCGCGTTGCAACTTCCCTTCGCACAGGTCGCGGAAGCGATCGCCGCGCGTGATCACGGCATGTTGCAGACGCTGCCAGAAATCGGCAAGCGCACGGCAGAAACCATCTGCGTTGAACTCAAAGGAAAGATCGATCCATTCGTGCGCGAACTCGGCGTGCGACCAGCAGT
>NSIA01000179.1 GCA_002737585.1 Planctomycetaceae bacterium
CGGCCAGGCCGAGACCAGTGGCCTCGCGGACGACCTTGATGACGTTGATCTTGTTCGCGCCGGCTTCCTTGAGGATGACGTCGAACTCGGACTGGGCTTCAGCAGCAGGAGCTGCATCGCCAGCAGGAGCGGCCATCATCATGCCACCGCCAGCAGCGGCTTCGATTCCGTACTTGTCCTTCATGTAGTCCGCGAGGTCAACCGCGTCCTTCAGGGTGAGGCTGGCGATCGAGTCGCCGAGGGTGGTGATCTTTGCTTCGAACGTCTTGGTTTCAGTAGCGGTCATTGTGGACTCCAAATCACTTGATGAACCTCCGAGTGGAACTGGAACGCCCAGTTTTTAACCCGCAAGCGGGCCAGTCGGAAGGTGGTTGGGTAACAGTCAGTATCAGTAACTATCAGTAACGGCAACTGGGATCAGGGCTCCCAGATGTGCCGGATTGATTTATGCAGTAACGGCTGAGATGGTTTCGCCCTTTTCCAAGCGCGATTCGATCTCTTTGACGATTCCCATCACGCGACCGCCCGGACCCTTGACGGCTCCGAGAAGATTGCGACCAGGGGAGAGGACGAGAGTGACGACGTTGGATTGCGCCTCTTCACGAGTCGGCATCTTGCTGAGCTGGGTGACGCCGGCCTTGCCTTCGTACACCACGCCTTCCAAGATGGCGGCCTTGAAGATGAACTTCTCAACGGTACGCGCCCACTTCACCAGATCGCGCGCGAGATCCACGACGCTGTCTTGTGAGTAGACGAGTGCTGATGGCCCGGACAGGTGGGCACCGAGTTGCTCAAGCGCGCTGCCCTTGAAGGCTTCGCGTGCGAGTGCGTTCTTGACGACAGCGACCTTGACGCTCTTGCGAGCGAAATCGTTGCGCATCTTGTTGGTGGCGAGTGCATCGAGACCACGGATCTCGACGAGGACCGCGCCTTCGACGCCGGAGAACTTCTTACGGTACTCCTTGACGATCATCTGCTTAATTGGCTTAGACATGTTGTTGTTCCTGCGATGAATTCTGTGGGCGTCAGACTGCGACCGGGACGCCGGGGCTCATGCAAGCACCTACGACGCACTTCTTGACGTAGAGACCCTTGGATGATGCTGGCTTGGCCTTGAGGATCGTCTGTACGAACGCGTTCAGGTTGTCGAGAAGTTGTTCGTCCTTGAACGACAACTTGCCGATGACGCCGTGGATGTTGCCACCATCGTCGTTGCGGTACTCCTGCTTACCTGCTGCATATTCCTTGACGGCGTCTGCAACATTCGGAGTCACGGTGCCAGCCTTCGGCGAGGGCATAAGACCCTTCGGTCCAAGCACCTTTCCGAGCTTGCTGACGACGCGCATCATGTCTGGGCTGGCGATGGCGACATCGAATTCCATCCATCCGCCTTCGACCTTTGCAACCAGGTCATCAGACCCAGCTTCAACAGCACCCGCTGCCTTTGCGGCCGCGACTTTGTCAGAACCGCAGAACGCGATGACGCGTGCGGTCTTACCAATGCCGTGGGGCAGGGCGATCGAACCACGAAGCGCCTGATCGGCTGCCTTCGGGTCGATTCCAAGATGGAACACCACGTTGACCGTTTGGTCAAACTTGGTGGCCTTGAACTTGCGGAGCGCTGCGATTGCTTCGGCAGCGGTGACGGGATTGACAACTATGTGGCTCTGCGCAGCGCGCATGCGCTTGGAGTTGCCGACGATCTTCTTGACATCTTTGTTGGCGATAGCCATGGCTTTACATCCCCTCCACTGTCACGCCCATCGAGCGTGCGCTTCCCATGACGATGCGCATTGCAGCGTCAAGGCTGGTGGTGTTGAGGTCCTTGATTTTTTCTTCGGCGATCTTGCGGATCTGATCCTTGGTGATCTTGCCGACCTTCTGTGTGTGGGGGACTGGCGAGCCCTTGTCGATCTTGATCGCGTCCTTAATGAGCGCGGAGACCGGGGAGGTCTTGATTTCAATGTCGAAGCTCTTGTCGGCGTAAACCGTGACAATGCAACCGACCACGCGGCCGTTGAGGGCCTTGGTCAAGTCGTTGAACTTCGTGATGAACTGACCGGGGTTAACGCCGTTGGCGCCGAGGACAGGACCGAGCGGTGGGGCCGGAGTGGCCTTGCCGCCTGGTGCCATCAACTTAAATTGCTTCGTGACCTTCTTGGCCATGGTTCCTACCTCCGACCGAGCCGGCCCTACTTCGGGCGAAGCCAGTGTTCCCACATTGACAGGTGGAGTTCTGGCTCGGATCAGTCGTTCAAGCGGTGCGGGGTGAAGGGAGGGATCATAGCCAAATCCCCTGCGAATGCAAGTGCATTGCCTTCGTGTCGCCTGCGTGGTGAGGGCGGTTGCGCGACTTCCTTTGTGGTTATCAGACGCTCCATGCGCCCAGGAGTGGCGCCAGGTCGGCCCCATCCACGATTCCATCAAAGTTGAAGTCAGCGGGACCGCCCGGGGAGCCCCACAGACCGAGGAATATCCCCAAGTCCACCCCGTTGACTCGTCCGTCTCCAGACAGGTCAAAGCGGAACTGGGTTCCACCCTTGGTGAACCGGCTTGCCGGAATGGGTGCCTTGGTCATGCCTGGGCCCTGAAGTTGGGCGATGCATCCAGCGCCGCCACCGGCCTCAAAGAACTCGATAGAGATTCGATGCTTGCCCGCGGCAAGCGCGATGCTTCCGGTGGCTTCCTGCATTCCATGGAGCCCGTTGTTGTCCACGATGGATGAGCCGCCAATACGGAGCCGCGAGCCATCATCACTGGTGAGCGAGAATTGATAGCTGCCGGGCTGATCCACTTGTAACCAACCAGTCCACAGAGCACCAACGTTGTCACTGCGGTTGCTGTTAGCGAAAGTACCAGTCGTTGAACTGAAATTCACGTTGGCTGAAGTGGTGGTCAGGTACGGGCTGAGTGTGGCGAAATCAGGCAGCACCTCGGGTGCTGTGAGTGCGTAGTAGTAGGCGGTCAGTCCAGGTGTGTCGCCCACCGGATAGTCAGGTAATCGCAGCGCAATCACCACGGCGTTGATATACCCAACAGGTGACAGTTGCCCGGACTCTTCGCGCACTTGGTAAGCGATGCGATCGGTTCCAACAAATCCGAATGCTGGCGTGTAGCGCAGAACATCACGTCCGCCCGGACCGGCTCCAGTCAATCGCATGACCACTCCGCCTCCGGGAGTGATCGGCTCGAATGAATCGATGACAACGGCCTCGCAGTTGGCAAGCACATCATTGGCGAGTACGTCAACATCCACCGATCCGCCGTCCATAAACAACTCACACCAATCATCGACCGTTACTGGCGCCGTGCTACCTGCACCGGCGTTACATGAGTTGGACATGTAGCTACCAATTGCATCAATGCAGAGTGGATGGAAGTCAAGAAGCACATTGGTCATGCCACCAGCGCACGTATGGCAATAGCTCATGATGGTGCCGGTAGCAATGCATGCTTGTGCAGTCTGGCACGAACCAAAGTATCCGGCCGGGGCACAACTATCAGCTGGTTCTGGGCAGAAATTGTGAGTATGGACGGAGCCAATGTTGTGGCCGAGTTCATGGCTAGTGACCATGATGTCCCAGTTTTGTGGATGGTTGTTAATGAGCGGGTAGGGGAATGCTCCTGCAAGGTTGCCGGAAACGGAGTAACCCCATTCCTTGTTGCAGGCAACACTGAGCCATGCAACGCCGCCACCAAGGCCTCGTGTCGACAGCATGGTTGCAAGCTCGCGCGGCTGTGCCGTCATGTTGGTTTGCCACCAGGTACGGAACTCGTAGAGTTGGTTTCCTGCAGAGTCTTGCGTCCACGGATCATCGGCCGTTGGCCAGAGGCGCAAGAAGTTGACTGCCGGAAGAATCTGCAGGTCCCGTTGATAGATCTGTTGAATGCCAGCAAACACGGTTGCGATGTAGGCGCTTGATGTTGCAATCGGTTGAGGGCTTCCGGCAAAGCGCAGGAATAGTTCGGCATCGGTTTCAACGGCAATCCGGATTTGTCGGCAGGGCTGAACCAGCATCACCGGTGAGTTGTTGCCCAGATGCTCATCGATCGGCGCAGTGAGTTCTTGGCATGTCCACGGTTCCCACTCAATGGTGCCTGGAGGAAGTTCGCCCAACTGGTATGCAAGCAGTGGACCTTTGCCACCGATGCGGTCGCCGGTAATGACTGCTGTTCCGTATGCATCTTGCACAAAGCCGAGAATGCCGGCGGCGCTTCGCGAAAGCATCACCTTGGAGCGGGGATCGCCTTCAACGGTTCCGCCCCACCATTGACCTTGCGGGCGGGGTAGGACTTGTTCATCCAATGTGCCCTTTGCATTGATGCGCGCGGCCACGATGCGGGCATCGGCAGTGAATGGTTCAATGCGTTGCAAGATCAGATTCACCCGACGCGTTGCGCTGACTGGCACGCCTTCAAGGCGCACATGGTTGGTTGCTTCCATCGCCTTCCACACCAATTCATCAGGCGCGAGCGCGGTGACTGATCCACGCAGGTGCGCGGGCAATTCATCCGCAGACACCGTGACGAGCGGCGAGGCCAGGTTCTGCGATGGGATTTGAGCGTGGGTGAGCGCGGAGACCGTCAGCGCTGCCAAGAAGGCGAGTGCGGAGCGGCGAACGTTGGCGTGGGGGCGCATTCCTGTAAAGGTAGTTCGCATTCCCGCAAAGTCACCGAGCGCATGCGGGATTTACTGGCAATTCCGCCGAAGTTACCCGCGAGCAGTGTCTTGGACTGCCAACCGGCACATGAGTTCAACCCCAACGGCGATGGCGTCATCATTGAAGTCAAAGTCAGGGGCGTGCAGCGCTGGGAACGGCGTGCCGGGCCGGGCCAGCCCCAGTGCCCAATAGCAGGCTGGAACGTGCGCGCCGTAGAAGGCAAAGTCCTCGCCGCCCATGACCGGGGCGGGCAGGGTGTTGACGCGTTCGGGTCCGAAGGTCTCCCGGGCGACCTGCTCAAAGCGCGCAACGGCTCCGTCGTCATTGGCAGTGACCGGGTAGCAGCGCAGGAGTTCGCAACGAGCCTCGCAACCGTGGGCACGGGCAACGCCTTCGGCCACTTCAGTAATGCGGCGTTCAAGCATGGCGCGCGTTGTTTCGCTGAGGGATCGATAGGTGCCTTTCAGTAGCGCTCGATCAGGAATGACGTTGAATGCGCTTCCGGATTCAATCACCGTGACGCTGACAACGGCGGAGTCAAGTGGATCAATGTTGCGTGCAACGATCGATTGCATGGCGGTGATGATGGCCGCGGCGCACAACACTGGGTCAGCGCTTTGGTGTGGCCATGCAGCATGCGAACCGCGCCCGATGACATGAATTTCAAATCGATCACTGGCAGCCATGACGGCGCCGCGACGCGTGGCGATGGTGCCGATGGCAAGATCTGGCCAGCCATGCAGTGCGTAGATTTCTTCAGCGGCGGGTCCGATGCGCGTGCCATTGAGGGCACCTTCATCCACCATGCGCTTGCCACCGCCGCCGCCTTCTTCCGCAGGTTGGAAGACGAAGGTCACTGGACGTGGAAGCGGATGTTGCGCAGCGAGGCGCGAAAGTACGCGCGCTGCGCCGACCAGCACCGCGGTGTGTCCATCATGACCGCAGGCATGCATTCGATTGGGAGTCTTGGAGGACCACGGCTGACCGCTGCGTTCGTTGATTGGCAGTGCATCCATGTCAGCGCGCAACGCGATGGCGCGCGGGCCGGTACCGGGAATGTGCGCAAGAATGCCTGTTCCGCCCGCAAGTCCTGCAACGTGGGCAATGCCGGCGTTCGATAGTTCGCGAAGCACTACGCCGCTGGTGCGCACTTCTTCGTAACCGATTTCCGGATGCATATGCAGGTCATGACGAAGTTCGATGAGGCTCGGAAGCTCCTCACGCAACAAGGTGCGAATGATGTCGGTGAAGGGATGCGCGGGTTGCTGTGCTGGTGAAACCATGACTTACTTTCGAAGTGCGGGAAGGCCGCACGCCACGCGACCGGCATTCATCTTTGCGAACGCGCCCTTGTCGTGATGGATGAGTCGGCTGAGTTGACTCATGGTGATTCCTAGGATCTTGGCAGCACCGCCGAGGTCGTAGCGGCGCACCACCACCAAGTCCATCGCTTCGGCGAGGAGACCTGGGTAGTCCTCGCTCTCCGGGTTGACGGTCATCTTGTTGCCTTGTCGGCGCTGCGTCCACAGTGGACTGCACACGTGATGGTCGCGTGAAGCGAGGGTGCGAACATGCGATGCAAGTTTGCGGCGGAGGCGCCGGACGGCCATGCGCTTGTTCTCCACTTGACTGCGCCGCTCGGTTGCTTGACCTTCAACGCCGGTGGCGGTGTGGCAAACCCAGACCGCGGTCTCAACGTTGTTGCGGTGCTGCCCGCCGGGGCCACCGACGCGGCCGGTCAGAACTTCGCAGTAGCGGAGGAGGACTTCCTCTTCCAGCGTTGCGGGGTGCGGCGCTTCCACCATCTTGAAGGCGGGATCAACGAACGGTGGGTGGTAGGACACAAGTGCATCGTACGGAGGGCGATCGCCGGGAACGGCGGGCTGGACTTCCACTCGAATCACGGACACCCCCAGTTGGCAGGATTGCACCTGCCAGAAGGAGCGTGTTTCATGTCCACGATGCGAGTTTATACCCGTGAGTTTCGAGAATCTGCCGTCGGCCTGGTGCTATCCCAGGGTCTGTCGATCCGCGTAGCGGCCGAGGACCTTGGCATGCCCTACCACACGCTGCATGGTTGGGTCCGCGACCAGCGGCGTGCGCGGCGAAAGACGGTTGTCAAAGCGACCCCTAAGACGATGGTCGACGCTCAAGCGCGCGTGCGCGAGCTCGAGGCGGAGGTGCGCAAGTTAACCCTCGAGAAAGACATCCTAAAAAAAGCGGCGGCGTACTTCGCGCGGGAACAGTCGTGAAGTACGCATTCATCCGTGACGAACTCGTGGGCACATGCACGACCCGCATGGCGTGCCGTTTGCTTGAAGTCAGCCCGAGTGGTTACTACCAAGTCCTCCAGGCTTTGCCCGCGCCGCGCAAAGAACGGAGGCTCGCCATCGAGAGAGCTGTGGTGCGCACGCGCATGCGCCTTCGCCCGATCTTCTTGAGCGTGACTTCACCGCAGACGGACCAAACAAGAAGTGGTTGTGCGACATCACCTACATTCCAACTGACGAAGGCTTCCTGTACCTCGCGGGCGTGATGGACGCATGGAGCCGAAGTATTGTTGGGTGGAGCATGTCGAACACGCTGCATGCGACGATTGCGACAGATGCGCTCACGATGGCCGTGAAGCGCATAAGCCGTGCCGGCAACTGCTATGACAACGCCATGATGGAAAGCCTCTGGGCGACCCTGAAGAAGGAACTTGTCCACGACCAGCACTTCCGCACGCACGCCGAGGCGCGTGCAGCAATCTTTGAATGGATCGAGGTGTGGTACCAACGAATCAGAATCCACGGCTCACTCGGCTACGTCAGCCCCGAAGCGTTCGAGGCGACCGAGAGGGTCGGATAGGATCGTTATGGGTGTCCATGATTGGTGTGCAGGTCCACTAGCGTCGTACGAGTGGCTAGCTCGTTGTTAGACCATCACTGGGAGGCTCAGCCTCACCATGCCCTTGTTCAGGTTTCTTCGATTACCACCGGCTGGCTAAATCTTGGCGGGGCACCAGCTTCAAGTGAAATGTGCAATAGTGGAATTCGCGTCGCACCAAGCACAGGGCCGCCGACGACGGCATCATCGAGCGCGGCTCATTCGTCATCGAGCCATGGCTGTCGGGTGCTCACCCGCGACACTTAAAAAGCGAATTCCTATCAATAAATAAAAAGGGCGACCCATGAAAGGATCGCCCTCGTTCATGCGTATTGAAATCGTCGCTGCGATTTAGGCGC
>NSIA01000180.1 GCA_002737585.1 Planctomycetaceae bacterium
ACAACGGGCGAAGAGCGAGCCCTACGGCGACGCCACATTCTTAGTGCTGCCCATGCCGCACGAAGATGAACGCGGATTCTGGACTGAACAACTTGCTATCTGGGTCACCGCGCACGTGGTAGTGACGTTCCAAAGCGTCCCCGGAGATTGCCTGGATCCACTGCGCAACCGCATCCGCGAGAGCAAGGGAAGAGTACGAACCTCCGGCGCTGCGTACCTCTCCTATGCAATCGCTGATTCCGTGGTTGATGGCTACTTCCCGATCGTGGACCGGATCGGCGAAGCGCTCGAGCCGCTTGAAGATGAGGCATTCACCAAGCCTGATGGCCGGACGCTTGGGAAAATTCGCCGCATTCGCGCAGAACTCATTCGCGTGCGACGCGCCGTGCATCCACTGCGTGATGCCGCCATCGCACTGGCCTCACTCGACCGCGTCTTTGATGCTGACACGCGCCACTACTTGCGCGATCTGAACGATCACGTCTCGCGCGTCTTAGACCAACTTGAAACTGACCGGTACATGGCCAATGATTTGCTGGACATTTATATGACCAGCATCAATCTGAAGGTGGCGGAAACCTCCAAAGTTCTGACCATTATTGCCACGCTGTTCATGCCGTTAACATTTATCGCCGGTGTGTACGGGATGAACTTCAAACACATGCCGGAACTGGAATGGATGCTCGGCTATCCATTCGCCTTGGGCCTGATGGGATGCACCGTCATCGGCCTGATGACGTATTTCTGGCGTAAAGGGTGGCTTCAAGACACTACCAAGTGATTTAGTTGCATACAGTCACTCATGACCGGCGAAGCAACAACTATGCCAACATCCCCTGCTATTCACACTCTGGCTGAACTTCGCGCATCGGGCTGGCGCAGCCGATCCGTCAAGGCGGAACTCCGAACCAACTTCGAGCACGCCCTCGCCGCATCGTCGGCGCGTGGCGATCGAGGTGCCGCTGGTCTATTCCCCGGCATTCTTGGCTATGACGACACCGTTCTGCCAGAACTGGCAACGGCCATCATCGCCGGTCACGACATCTTGTTCCTTGGCGAGAAGGGTCAAGGGAAGAGCCGCCTGATGCGGATGCTTCCAAACTTCCTTGATGAGTGGCTGCCGTACCTGGACATTCCCGGATGCGCAGTGCATGAAGATCCGGAACAACCCATCACGCGCGCCGGGCGAGAGATGTGCGCCAACACCGCCGATCGTATTCCCATCGCCTGGTGGCATCGCAAAGATCGCTACGCCGAGCGATTGGCCCCCGGTACCAAGTTCGCCGACTTGATTGGTGAAATCGACCCATCGCGACTCGCGGCCGGCACCAGCATGGGCTCGGAAGATGCATTGCACTTCGGCCTGGTTCCGCGCATGCACCGCGGCATCTTTGCCATGAACGAACTTCCTGACCTTGATGAACTGGTGCAAGTGGGCCTCTTCAATGTGCTGGAAGAACGCGACGTGCAAATTCGCGGCTATCCGGTGAGTTTCGATCTTGATGTTTTACTGGTGTTTAGCGCAAATCCAAGCACCTACAACCGCTCCGGCAAGGTGATTCCGCAGCTGAAGGACCGTATTGGTAGCACCGTGGTCACCCACTATCCACGTGAGCGCGATGCAGGCATTGCCATCACCCGGCAAGAGGCAGGCATGGACCTTGGTGGCGAATTCCCAGTGATTGTTCCGCCATTTATGGATCGAGTGGTGGAAGAAATCTCCATCGCTGCTCGGCGTAGTAAGTTTGTGGATCATGCATCGGGAGTCAGCGCGCGCTTCAGCGTTGCCAATTGGCGGACCATGGTTGCCAGCGCACGGCGTCGATCCATTCAACTTGGTGAATCTCCAGCAGCGCCACGCATCAGTGACCTTTCGCACTTGCATTCATCAGCACTTGGAAAGCTTGAACTTGATCTCATGGGCAGCCATCAGATGAACGAGCGCCAAGTGATTGATGCCATCGTTGCTGAAGCGGTTGGCGTGGTCTTCAAGGAATACGTCGAAGAGCACGGCCTAGCAGCCATTGCGGATGCGTTTGCCAAGGGCGTGCGCATTGAAGTAGGCGATCTTGTGCCCAGTGCGCAGTACGCGCAACGCATGAACAGCGTCCCGGAAGCGTGGGACAAGGCATTTGAAGTGAATGCCAGCACCGATGCCGCCGTTCGCGCTGCTTGCGCGGAGTTTGTCCTTGCGGGACTGTGGGCCACCGATCGCGTGAGCCGTACCGCCAAGCATGGCCGCACTTCGTACGAGGTGAAGTAACCGCCGTGGCAAACCACGAAGACAGGTCGCCTGACGCTGACGGATCCATGGACGCACCAGTTCCTGATGCGCGCCCGATCGCCCCACAGCCACTCGGCGGTGTGTTGCATACGTACCTCGGCTACGACGCCGTCAAGTTTGGTCAAGCGCAGCCCGCTGACTCCAGCGGTGCCGCGCGCGGCGCTTACGAACATCTCTTGGCGGCAGGATCCATGCGCCACTTCACGGACGAAGAACTTGCGGACGCCATTCGCATTGATCCTTCGCAAATCCAAGGCCTTGGCCCCAGCATTGATGCACTCATCGAACTGCTTGAGCAGCGCAAAGAACGCATCCTCTCTACCTATGACCCAACACCAGCAACGCACGCTGCTGCCAAAGCGTTCCTCGACACCGCTGCGGGAGCGGTACCCGATACCGGCAAGCCCGACGTTGCGAAGCGGATAGCGCACGCTATTGCCGGTGAGCAGTTGCGCGACCTTGAGCGATTGTGGTACCGACTTCCAGAGAATTCACCCGAACAGCGCGCGCTTACGCAGGCACTGGAGCGCCTGCGCGAGAAGTATGAAGTTGATCAACTCACCTCACGATGGTCGTTCAGCGGTCGTGAAGCGCTTGATGTCCCCGGCGCCATTGAGGTGAAGGCAGAGTTGGAAGAACTCGACCGCCTCCTTGAGCAGTTGCGCGAAGCACTCAAGAATGCCAAGCCAGCCATCATTGATATGGATGCATTGGAAGAGTTCGCGCCGCAAGAGCAGGTGGACTCGCTCCGTGATGCGCAACGCAGAGTGAATGAATTGCTGGAGCGTTTGGCCGAGGATGCAGGCTTGGCGCGCACTCCGGAAGGCGGCTGGCAAGTCAGTCCAAAGGCCATGCGCCTGTACCAGCGCAGCCTGCTGGCAACCATCTTTGGCGGTCTGCAAGCAGCGCGCAGCGGCCGGCACGAAGGCGTTGCCAGCCCAGACGGCGCGGTGGAATTGCCTTCCACGCGCCCCTATGAATTTGGCGATAGTCCGTCCGCCATGGACATTCCGCAGAGCATGGTGAATGCACTGCTCCGCGAATCCGCCGACGGCCCGCGCGCGCCCGGCACGCCGGTTCGCATGCGCTCCGACGATATGGTGGTGCACAAGACGCGCCAGCAACCAAAGTGCGCCACAGCGGTCATCATGGATATGTCTGGCTCCATGCGCAATGGTGGCCAGTACGTGCAAGCCAAGCGCATGGCCATGGCGCTCGATGGCCTGATTCGCAGCGACTACCCCGGCGACTACTTGCAGTTTGTTGAGATGTACACCGTTGCGAAGTTGCGGTCATCGGGCGAAATCCCCAGCATCATGCCCAAGCCGGTCACCATTCGGGAGTCCGTGGTGCGCCTACGCGCGGACATGTCGGACCCCGACATCACGGAGATGGATCTGCCCCTGCACTTCACCAACATCCAGCGCGCGCTGCAACTTTCGCGGCAGTGGCTCGGCGGCAGACCAACACCAAATCGCCAAGTGATGCTGATCACTGACGGACTACCGACCGCGCACTTTGAAGGCAGCGATCTGTACATGATGTATCCACCGGATCCACGAACAGAACGCGAAACCATCCGCGAAGCCATGCGCTGCAAAGAGGCTGGCATCACCATCAACGTGTTCCTGCTGCCAAGTTGGAGTCAGACCGAAGACGATGTGCAGTTTGCGCATCGCATGGCGGAATCCACCGGCGGACGCGTGTTCTTTGTTGCCGGACGGGAACTCGACCGCTTCGTGGTATGGGACTATGTGAAGCGGCGCCGCTCAATCTTGGGCTAATTCTGGGTATTCGCTCGATTCCGCCGTGAATTGGGGGCTTGATCGCCCCTTCAGGTCGACATACAGTTATCAACTTGGGCTCAGGAGGCCCTTCGACCACTATGAACCCGTTCATCAATACTTCCCACGGTACGCACATGAGCTCCAACACCTCAACGTTCGACAACCCAACGCGCGCCTCTGACTACTTCGGCTGCATGACCTTCAGCGGTGACACCATGCTGAAGCGCCTGCCAACTGACGTCTTCACAAAGTTGCAGCGCACCATGAGTCAAGGCACGTCGCTTGACCCAGCAATTGCCAACACGGTTGCCGTTGCCATGAAGGACTGGGCGATCGAACACGGTGCCACGCACTATTGCCACTGGTTCCAACCACTGACCGGCATCACTGCTGAGAAGCACGACGCATTCCTCAATCCAATGTCCGATGGCAGCGCCATCGAACAATTCTCCGGCAATCAACTGGTGATCGGCGAACCCGACGCATCCAGTTTCCCTTCGGGCGGAATCCGCGATACCTACGAAGCGCGCGGCTACACCGCTTGGGACGCCACCAGTCCGGCGTTCCTCTTGCGCAATCCGTCGGGCATCACCACCCTGTGCATCCCCACCGCGTTCGTCAGTTGGACCGGTGAAGCGCTCGACAAAAAGACCCCGCTCTTGCGCTCCATTCAAGCGCTTTCTAAGCAGGCGATGCGCATTCTCAAGATCTTTGGCCACGACGCCGGCGTCTCCCACGTGGTGGGCACCCTTGGTTGCGAGCAGGAGTACTTCCTGGTTGAGCGCGAGCAGGCCGAGCAGCGCCTCGACCTGATGATGACTGGCCGAACCATGATGGGCGCCAATCCGCCCAAGGGTCATCAACTGGATGACCACTACTTTGGCGCAGTGCCGGACCGCGTACTGACCTTCATGGCAGAAGTAGAAGCACGGCTCTTTGAGCTGGGCGTTCCAGCCAAGACGCGTCACAACGAAGTGGCTCCCAGCCAGTACGAATTGGCGCCGATGTTTGAGAATGCCAACATCGCCGTTGACCATCAGATGATCACCATGCAAGTGTTGCGCATGGTGGCTCGCAAGTACGGATTTGAGTGCTTGATCCATGAGAAGCCGTTCGCAGGCATCAATGGAAGTGGCAAGCACAACAACTGGTCCATGTCCACAAGTACGGGCATCAATCTTCTTGATCCACGCGCGGACACGCACACCAACATGCAATTCTTGGTGTTCCTGACCGCGGTGATCCGCGCAGTGGATCTGCATGCCGATATGTTGCGCGCCTCCATTGCAAGTGCCGCAAATGACCACCGTTTAGGCGCAAATGAGGCACCACCAGCCATCATGAGCATCTTCCTTGGCGACATGCTGACTGACATTCTGGATCAGTTGCAGACTGGCTCCCCCAAGAAGACCAAGACCGGCGGCGAACTTGACCTTGGCGCCACCAGCCTTCCGCACATTCCGCGCCACGCAAGTGATCGCAACCGCACCTCTCCGTTCGCCTTCACTGGCAACAAGTTTGAGTTCCGCGCCGTTGGTTCAACAAGTGCCGTTGCATGGCCGAACACCGTCCTCAACACCATCGTTACCGAGAGCATTGACTACTTGGCAACTGAACTGGAGAAGAAGGCCGGCAAGAATCCTTCAGCAGCGAAACTTGAGGCTGCTGTCAAGGCCGTCCTCAAGGAAACCATCAAGGCGCACCGACGCGTGTGCTTTGACGGCGACGGCTACGGCGAAGCATGGCACAAGGAAGCCGAGAAGCGTGGTCTTCCCAACATGCGCAGCACTGCTGAAGCGTTGAGCGCATTCAGCACCAAGAAGGCGCGCGATGTCTTTGCCAAGTACCACGTCTTGAACGCGCGCGAACTTGAGGCTCGCTATGACGTGCTCGTCGAGAACTACTGCACAGTGATCGGCATCGAAACTCGGACGATCATTCAGATGGTTCGCACGCAGATTCTCCCTGCTGGTCTTCGGACTCAGGAAGAATTGGCCACCACTGTGGGGGCCACGCTTGCCGCCGACGTTGACTGCGCGGAAACACAAGCTGACCTCCGCCACTACGTCGGCCTGGTGAATGACTTGCGGGTTGCCGTTGCTGAACTGGAGAAACTCGCTGCCAAGCACCACAAGGATCATGCCACTGAAATGCGCTTCCTGCGCGACAACACCGTGCCAGCAACGGCACGTGTTCGCGCCGCGTGCGACGCGCTTGAACGCGTGACTCCGGACGACAATTGGCCCCTGCCCACCTACGCCGAAATGCTTCTCATGAAGTGATCGGCACGGTTCGGCGATGGTCGCCAATCCCCGTATACTGCTTCGCTTTCCCCAGACCTAGACACTAGACCTAGACACCAGACCTGATCGAGCAACACTATGGCCACTGAGAGCACCGTCGTCGTCGAGAACATTGGACCTGCGCGCAAGCGACTCAAGATCACCATTCCAGCAGCGATGGTGGACGAGCGCCTTACCGAGGCGTATGCCAATGCTCGCACCGAGGTGAATATCCCCGGCTTCCGACGCGGCAGCGCACCGATCGGCCTGATCGAGAAGCGCTTCGGCGCGTCGATCATGGAAGACCTGCGCCGCCGGCTCCTGACCGATGCGTACTCCAAGGCGCTGCAGGATCACAAGCTCCAGCCCGTTGCAGACCCAGAGGTGGACGAGGCAGCCGCTGACGTTGAGATCAAGCGCGGCAAGGCGATCGAAGTCTCGATGGATATTGAAGTCATCCCGGAGATCACCCTGCCAAAGTTGGAGGACGTGGAAGTCAGCCGCCCAGTGGCAGAAGTTGATGAGAAGTACCTCGCCGACGAGATTCGCCGACTCGGCTACCGCTTCGGAACTCCGGCTCGGATCGACGGCCCCTTTGAGACTCTCGATCGCATGGTTGGCAAAGCCACGGTGCGCGTCAAGGGTGCCAAGCAGGACCCGTACTTTGAATCCGCTGAGTGCCTCGTAGTGGTGCCCGATGCAGAAGACGAAGGCAAGGGACAAGTGCTCGGTCTCATGTTTGACGACCTGAGTAAGCACGTCACTGGCAAGAAGGTTGGTGACACCATTATTCTGAAGACCACCGGTCCAGAAGTTCATGAGCGCGAAGACCTCCGCGGTGCGGAAATCACCGTGGAATTCACGCCAACGCAAGCAGAACGCATCACTCCATCCGAACCAGCCGCAGTGGCTGAGTCGCTTGGTCTTGGTGCAGTTGAGAACTTGCGCGAGCAAGTGAAACTCTCACTTGAATCACGCCGCGATCAAGAGCAACGCGCCGCCATGCGCGAGCAAGCCGCCGAGTGGCTCCTTGAGAAGGTGACTTTCGATCTTCCAGAGAAGATGTCGGGCGCTCAAGTTGCACGCAACATTGAGATGCAGCGCATCCAACTCCAGCAGCAAGGAATGGAAGAGGCGCAGATTGAGCATCGCCTTGCCGAGATCCGCGGAGCCAGCGAAGAAGACACCCGCAAGCGTTTGCGCGCGTTCTTTATTCTTGCTCGTTTGGCGCAGGACCTTGGTATTGATGTTTCCGACGCCGAACTCAACGCATCGATCGTGCAGATGGCTCGCTCACGCGGCACTCGCCCGGATCAGATTCGTACTGAACTCCAGCAGAATGGCCGCCTGAACGAGATGGCATTGGCCATCCGCGAAGCCAAGACGCTTGACCGCGTTCTTGCCAAGGCCAAGGTCACTGATGTGCCAGCCGAAGAGTGGAACAAGATCGTTGCCGAAAAGCAGAAGGCAGCGAC
>NSIA01000181.1 GCA_002737585.1 Planctomycetaceae bacterium
CGGGCAACCGGAGTATCACAATGCACGTCCGGGGATCAGTATCGGCGAGCCGGGCAAGCCCAAGAATGGCGGCGCGGCGTTGCAACTGGACCAAGCGAACGGTGTCGGGTTGCACCCGAACCTCACGGGCTTTAAAGAATTGCATGACGCTGGATCGCTGTGCGTGGTGGCTGGTGTTGGTTACCCCAATCCCAATCGCAGCCACTTTGCGAGCATGGATATCTGGCAGAGCGGTCGCCCCGAGGGCAAGGGAACTGGCTGGCTGGGGCGTTACGTTGATGCTTCGTGCAACGGAAATCCGGCAGCAGATATGGCAGTGGCGGTTGGTCGAACGGCGCCACTTGCAATGACTGGCGCAAAAAGTACGCCGATCGCATTCGAAAGCGCGGACCTGTTCCGTTGGCTCGGGGCCGACAAGAACGGCGCGATGGACAAGGAATATCAAGCGATGGTTCGGGCAGGCTCCTTGCCTGGTGTCGAGCCTGGTTCGCAGGAGAGTTTCTTGATGCGCACCGCGCTTGATGCGCAGTTGACGAGTGATCGCATTCGCGCGGCAGTGAGTAAGAAGCCACTGGTGGCGTATCCAGGAAGCGCGCTCGCCAAGCAGTTGCAAACTGTCGCGGCGATGATTCGTGATGGCATGAAGACGCGCGTCTACTACGTGAGTATGGGTGGATTTGATACCCATGCCAATCAGCCGGGTGGGCATGCGAATCTGATGCGGCAGCTTGGCGACGCGATCTTGGCATTCCAGAAGGACTTGGCAGCGCAAGGGAATGACGGTCGCGTGATGACCATGTGCTTCAGCGAATTTGGACGGCGCGTGCGCCAGAACGCGAGCAATGGAACCGATCACGGCACGGCGGGGCCGATGTTCCTGATTGGGCCGGGCGTGCAACCTGGACTGCAGGGCAAATATCCGAGCCTCACGGATCTTGATGGCGGCGATCTCAAGTTCACCACTGATTTCCGCGGCGTGTATCAAGAAGTGCTTGGAAAGTGGATGAAAGCCGATACGCAGTCCGTGCTCGGCGGCGAGTATGCCGCACCGGGTTTGGTGCGCGCGTGAGCACGGAGTTCTCGGTGCCCGAAGTGGCATTCTTTGGTCGGACTTACAGCGAATATTTGCAAATGTTTGCGCTTGACGAGACTGCTCTGCGCGGCTGCGCGATCCTTGATTGCCCCTGTGGCCCGGCGGCGTTTGTTGCCAACGCGTGTGCAAGTGGTATGCATGTTGTCGGTTGCGACCCACTCTTTGAGTTTGCGCCTGATGAATTGCTTGCGCGCGCGACTGCGAACATCAATGATCTCTTTGAGCGGCTCGCGCTAGCGACTGACTCGCTGACATTCCGCGATCCGGTGAAGTTCCGCAAGGACAAGTTTGACGCGCTGGATCAGTTCATTGCGGACTACCGAAATGGTTGCGGCACACGCTATATCCATGCTGCACTTCCAACGTTGCCATTTGCGGATGGCGCGTTCGACGTAGTGCTTTCGTCCAATTTCCTGTTCTGCTACTCAGGAATCACGAACGGCGGACTCCTAGAGGACGACCGATTTGATCTGCCGTTCCATCTGCAAGGCATCACTGAGCTCGCGCGGGTCACGCGCGGTGAGATTCGCATGGCACCGACTCACGCGATGCAGATGCCGCCGCGTCAGCATCCGTATATGGCTGCAGCAATCGCGCACCTAGAAACCCTTGGATTCCACGCAGAAATCCGCCCCAGCCCCTACGACGACGGCTTCGCCCCACTCGCCGGCGTCCTCGTCGCCCACAAAATGGTCCGGGAGGAACGGGACTAATTTATTTCACCAGTGCGCGCCGCCGGGCTGTTCGACGATCGAATAGAACCCGTCGGCATCGCGACGGAGCTTTCCGGCTTTGACGAGTGCTTCCCACACGCCCCACGGATAGTCGCGCGGCGGCAGCATTGCTTGAATGCGGTGCTGACCAGTTCCGCTCATCGGTCCGACGCCAAGTTTGGAATCCGCATCGAGCTGCGAAAGTTTGACGCGCTTTCGGAACATCCGCAGCGCGTCTTGGAGGACGGAGAGTTCAAATTCTTGCGATGGAGCAGCATTGGCGGTGGTGCCCTCGGCGTTCGAAGCACCGGTATCAGATGAAGTGCCATCCGATGATTCCGCCACTTCTTCGCCCTTCGCGCGCGCGACCGCTCGCGTGAGTTCTGCGGTATCCCGCGCGCCCACAAGACGCATGATTGCCTGTGGATCGATCTTTGCCTTCAAGAGCAACTTGTGCATCGCTCCCCAATGCGGGCCCGCAGCCGACGGGTCCGAGGCTTGGATCCGCGCGAGCGCGGCGTCAATGTCCTTTACGAGTTGCGGCTGGAGTGGGCTGGACATGTGGGCACGATAGTCGCGAATTCCATTTGAGTTGCTACGCGGAGCGCTACCCCACCATTCACCTGATCGTCACCTCAATCTGCTTCCCTGCTCGGTACGCCTCCGTACCGGCAAGCACCAACTCGGTGAGGCGTCCGGAATATTCGAAGTTGCATAGCGGAGCATTCGGCGCCCCATCACGGATCGCTTGCAACCACTCGGCGTGATGGCCGCGACTCGCTGCGATCGGCGTGATGCCCGCCGTGCCACTTGCCACACGCGCACTCCACTCCGCGGCGCGCGCGCCCGGCCACACCAGCATTTCGTCGTAGTTGGCAAACAGCGCGCCTTCCGTTCCCTGAAAGCACACGCTGAATCGCCCGTGATAATCCTGCTTGTCCTTCGCACCGATCTCCTGCACGAACGGCGACATGCGTCCTCCGTCAAACCAGCGCAGCACCAGCGGATCAAGACTGACCCCAGCCGGACCCGCCGCAATTCCCGGCATCGCCCATGAAGCCTCCAGCCAGGCCGGCGTACCCACCGCATCGATCGGCGGACCATCCGCGCGGACTTCCATCTTGAGCGGAATAGTGCTGGTGCCACCCTTCACTGCTCCTGCCGGCAAATCCGCGCACGGCGCAAGGCCCAATGCCCAGACCGGCAAGTCCATGATGTGGCATCCCATATCACCAAGCGTGCCCGATCCGTACGCCCAATAGCGACGCCAATTCGCGGGATGAATGCCATTGATGTATGGAACACGCGGCGTCCCACAGAGCCAGGCATTCCAATCAAGCGTCGCTGGGCACACCGCACCAGGCGTCAACTTGCCGTCGCCCCAACTCTTCAACTGCCAACAATCAACCGCAGTGACACGACCGATCACACCTGCGCGCACGGCTTCCACCACGCGTCGATAGTTCTCCGTTGCGTGGATCTGCGTGCCCATCTGCGTCGGAACGCGCGCGGCACGCGCCAACCTGCGCAACTCAACCGCCTGCTCGCGTGTGTGCGTGAGTGGCTTCTCACAGTAAACCGGAATTCCTGCGCGTAGCGCCGCCGCCGCCATCGGAAAGTGCGCGTGATCGGGGGTCGCAATGACGATGCCATCAAGATCAAGTTCGCGTCGGTATTCCACAATCTGCTGCCATTCAACAGCGCGCGCAGCATCTGGAAACTCCTTACCGGCACGTTCGAGGTACGCGCTATCAACATCACACAGCGCCACGATCTGCTCGCTGCGCACTTCTTGAATGTTGTCCCATGCTCGATTTGCTGTGCCGATGCATGCAATACGCAACTTGTCCGGGCGTCGCGGACCGACTTCTTTAAGGAAAGCCGGTGCCGTCCGAAATGAGACACAACGCGCCAGTGCGGGCGTGAGTGCTAGACCAGCGGCGGCCAACAGGAACGTGCGGCGAGTAGGCATGCCCATCACGGTACCTGTCCGTAGAGCGGCGCAGATTCCTGCGGACACCCCACAAGCGGGCGCGGCAACTACAAAGCAAAGTCGTGGCGGAATCGCGAGATAAATTGGTCCGGGAGGAACGGGACCAATTTATCTGGGTACGATTCGGACTCGATGGGACAAACTGTGATCTACCGGTGCGGCGCTTGTGATTCCTCGTTTTCGTGGATGAGTAGCAGTGGCTCGTTCACCAAGATGGCCCACTGTGGTACGTGCGGGGCTGCGCATGCATGGCCACTGCACGGCGGTCGCAGCAAGAAGAAAGTCACCAAGACACAGAAATGCAGTTGCGGCGGAACCGTGCGCCTCGACGCCAAGGTTCGTTGCCCCAGTTGCAAAGCAACCGACGTCGTCGCCGGCGGCGATAGCACCCAGTGGGAGTGATCGTTTCACACGGATGACTGCCGCACCTTGCGCTTTTAGCGAGCGCCCTGCCGCTGCACTTGATGCCACGGCACGCTGTTCCAATGGATAAAGACCAATAAGCAGTTTTTGATTGGGTTTCGTGGATGTATCAGCTATGCTTAAATTTGCAAGCAACTTTCAGCTGTAGCACCCATTCGAGGATCAAACCATGTCTACGGAATATGCCACCACCGCGCGCCAACAGGCGTTCTTGGACACAATTGAAGACACGCGCCACGAGCGCAACATTATCAATGGCCTCGCGCCGTTTCTTGATGAGAAGGCACCCGCGGACATGTTGGGTCTCTACTCGTCAAACGAACTCGTGCAGTTGCGCGTCCTCAAAGGCACCGATCGCGACCTTGAAAAGCGCATGCCAGTGAAGGTGACGCGGCATTACTTTGAACTTGCCAAGACCAGCGCGCCGATCCGCCGCATCGTCAAGGCGGACCCAGCAGAAACCATGGACCTGGCGGGCTCCGAGGACCCCGGCTTCCAAATGGACTACAGCCCAGTCGAGGGCATGTTGCACAAGTATGAGATGGGTCTTCTTTACGTCGTCTCCACTTGCTCGGCGCACTGCCGCTTCTGCTATCGCGAGGAACTGATCGCGCGCAAGGAGATCACCCGCCAAGACGGCACCGTTGCTAAAAAGGGCATGGCCACCATTCCAGAGGTGACCGAGTTCATCAAGCGCTTCAACTCTGAAGTTGCTGCGAACGGCGGACGCCACCCAACCTGTGGTCGCGAAAAACTTCGCGAGGTTCTGATGTCGGGCGGCGATCCGATGGTGTTGAACAACTCAAAGATCGCGGCATGGCTTGGCGCGCTTGCAGAGGCGGGCGTTGAGTCGATCCGCATCGGCACCAAGGAAATGGCGTTCTATCCTGACCGATTTGACGAAGCGTTTGTGGCCATGCTTGATCGCTTCCATGAGACGTACCCAGACGTTGGCCTGCACATTGTGGTGCACTTTGAACACCCCGACGAATTCTTGGCCAAGGACGCTGACGGCAAATACATCCACAATGACAAGGGATTCTTGCAGTGGGTGCCCTCCACTGGCGTCGCTATGCAACGCCTGGTGTCGCGCGGCTGGCTAAGCGTTGAGAATCAAACGCCCATCATGAAGGGCATCAACGACGATCCCGATGCGCTGCGCATCTTGCAACGCGAATTCAAGCGCGCAGGCGGCGAGAATCATTACTTCTTCTGCGGTCGCGACATCATCGCCTACCGCGCCTTCAATGCCCCCATTGAGACCGTGTGGAAAATCCTCAACGAATCGCAGAAGGGTTTGTCCGGCGTTGAAAGCCACGCACGACTTTCCATTACCCACTACAAGGGCAAGACCGAAGTGTGCGCCGTCACCAGCGAACCGATTCCTGGTCTCAAGGGCAGCGAGAACGGAGTTGTCATATTTAAGATCATGCGCAACTCTGGCTCCGCCAAAGACAAGGGCAAGATTTGCATCGTCGGTCGCAATCCAGAGGCGTTGTGGTTTGATGGTTACGCGGATCGCGTGTTGTATGACGAGGCTGGTCTCTTTGACTACTCGCGCGTCAAGAGCGCACGCGCCACGCATGCGGCACCACCAACACCATCCTGCCGATGATCGACAAGCGAGTTGGTAGCACCCGCGAGGCGGTCGCCGACATCTTCGACGGCGCGACGGTCATGATTGGTGGCTTCGGCGAAGCAGGAAGCCCAATCGAGCTCATTCATGCCCTGATCGATCAGGGCGCGAAGGGCTTGACCGTGGTGAGTAACAACACCGGCACTGGCCTGGTTGGACTCGCCGCGCTCCTGCGTGCTGAGCGCGTCAGTAAGGTCATTTGCTCGTTCCCCAAGACCGCCGGCTCAACGGTGTTCCCCGATCTGTATCGGGCCGGGAAGATTGAACTTGAGCTGGTGCCGCAAGGAACACTCGCAGAGCGGATTCGCGCTGGCGGCGCGGGAATTGTGGCGTTTTACACGCCGACCGCGGTGGGCACACCGCTCGCGGAAGGCAAAGAGTCCCGCGTCTTCAACAACCGCGAGCATGTCCTTGAGTATGGCATTCGCGCAGACTTCACGCTTATCAAGGGTTGCACAGCCGACACGCACGGGAACGTTCTGTACCACCGCACCGCGCGAAACTTTGCGCCCATGATGGCTACCGCCGCAACCGTGACCATTGTGCAGGCTGCGGACGTTGTTGAAGCTGGCGCCCTCGATCCCGAAGCGATCGTCACCCCTGGCATCTTTGTGGACCGCGTTGTGCATGTACCGTCGCCGGCGTTGGAATCTGCGCTCAACGAAGCAGGAGCAAGTTACCCATGACGAGCGCCACTTCCGCCGGTTGGACGCGCGACGGAATCGCCAAGCGCCTGGCGCAGGACATTCCAAACGGTTCCTATGTGAATCTTGGAATTGGTATC